>JBAZKX010000078.1:0-8198 GCA_041650575.1 Desulfobaccales bacterium | reverse complement strand
GACTTCAAAGATATCCACCCCCATTCGCAGGCAGAGCATCTTGAGTTCGTTGACCAGGGCAATGTTGACCGCCCGATAGATGTTTTCCAGGAGTTTGCTCATCTCCGCGGCCTGGGTGGAGGACACGGAGATGACCCGGTCGATCACCTGGGAGTACAGCGCCGCGCCGTGGTCCAGGCAGGCGGGAGTGACCCCCCCCACCACCTTGGGAATGGTGTTCACTTGGAACAGGGGGTTGCCCGGGTCTTCCCGTTCAGGGGAAAAGACCAGAAAAAAATCTTCCCCCACCCGGTGAGTGTTGCTCAGGATGGGCAGCAGCAATTCCTCGGTGGTGCCGGGGTAAGTGGTAGATTCCAGAGAGACGAGCTGGCCCGGGCGCAGGTGCGCGGCGATCTGGCGGGTGGTGTTCTCCACGTAGCGCAGATCGGGTTCCCGCTTGGAAGTCAGGGGCGTGGGCACGCAGATGATCAAGACATCCGGTTCGCCCAGGCGCCCCATGTCATGGGTGGCGGCAAACCGGCCCTGGCCCTCCCGGGCTTCGAGCAAGCCGGCCAGGCGGCTGGAGGGGATATGCTTGATATATGATTCTCCCCGGTTCAGGAGTTCCACTTTACCCGCGTCAGTATCAAAACCCAGGACCGGAAAGCCCACCTCGCAAAAGCGCAAAACCAGGGGGAGCCCCACATAGCCCAACCCGATGATGCCCACCAGGGCTTGCTTATCTCTGATTTTTTCCAGTAAATTCATAGCTTGTTCCATCCTCGTTGGTATTTCTAAGCGTCTGATAACCCATGATAATCCAGATACCACCGGATAAAGCGGGGAATCCCGACCTCAATGGGGGTGGTCGGCTGGAAGTTCAGCTTGTCGCGCGCCCGGGCGATGTCGGCATACGTGGCCGGCACATCCCCGGGTTGAATGGGCAGCAGTTGCTGCTCGGCCTTGAGCTTCAACTCGCTTTCCAGAATGCCAATCACCCGGAGGAGTTCTTCGGCGCGGTGGTTCCCCAGGTTGATGATCTCATAAGGCTCCAGGCCGGGGGCCATCAGCGCGGCTACCACGCCCTGGACAATATCATCGATGTAGGTAAAATCCCGCTGCATCTTGCCGTAATTAAAGACCTTGATGGGCTTGCCTTCGAGCATGGCCTTGGCAAAGAGCCACATGGCCATATCCGGGCGGCCCCAGGGCCCGTACACGGTAAAAAATCTCAGCCCCACAGTAGGGACCCCGAACAGGTGGGAGTAGGCGTGGGCCATCAGTTCGTTGGCCTTTTTGGTGGCCGCGTAGAGACTGATGGGGGTATCCACCCGCTGGGTCTCACTGAACGGCATTTCGGTCAAGCCCGCGTAAACACTGGAACTGGAGGCATAGACCAGGCGCTCCACGCCGCCGCGTTTGGCCAATTCCAGGAGATTGAGGAACCCCTCCAGATTGGACTTCTGATAGGCAAAGGGGTTGACCAGGGAGTAGCGCACCCCGGCCTGGGCCGCCAGATGGCAGATTTTCTGAGGCTGATGGGTCTGAAAGAGGGCCTCCAGGCCCGGCAGGTCCACCAGGTCACCGGCGATGGAGATAAAATTGGGGTACCGCCGCAGTTCCTGGTCTCGGTCCTGCTTCAAGGCCGGCGAGTAGTAGTCATTGAAGTTGTCCAGCCCCACCACCCGGGCCCCGTGTTCCAGCAAAGTCCGGGCCACGTGAAACCCGATGAACCCGGCGCTGCCGGTCACCAAATAAGTATAATCTTTGATTGCCGCGGTCCAATCCGTCATGGTCAAATACCGTATACCGTTTTTGGTTTTTCGTAAAAATAGATCGAAATTGCAATACGTTGCATATTAAGAGGTGAAACCCAAAACCTTTTACCAGTATTCCTGCCGATGCTCCCGATAATAGGCCACCGTACGTTCAATGCCTTCTTTCAGGGTGATCCGGGGCCGCCAGCCCGAGACCGCGGTGATGCGGCTGATGTCGCTGAGGTAATCCCCGGTCTCCACGAAATAGCGGTCTTGGGGCCACTCCACCTGGCGCACTTCGGCGCCGGGCACCGCCTCGGCCACCAGGCGGGCCATGTCGATAAAGGGCACGGCGAGGCCGGTGCCCAGGTTATAGACCTGGCCTTCGGTCCCCGGGCTCAGCATCAGCGCCACGCACCCTGCGGCCAGATCTTCGTTATAAATATAGTCCCGGCGTTGCTGGCCGTCGCCGAACACCGTCAACGGCTGTTCTTCGAGGGCCAGACGCACGAACCAGTTGAGGATGCCGTATTTGCTGTGTTTCATCTGCTGCCGGGGCCCGTACGGGTTGGCAATGCGCACGCTGACGGTCGGCAAGCCGTAGGCCTCGTGATAGAAGCGATAATACTTCTCCCCCGCCAGCTTGTGGATGCCGTAGATGCTCAGGCAGTTGAACGGGTGGCCCTCATCCACCGGATTATATTCGATCCGGCCGTAAACGAACCGGGAACTGGCGAAGAGCAGTTTGGCCCGGGGATTCACCCTCCGGCAAGCCTCCAGCACCTGGAGGTGCCCCTTGCAGTTGATATCCAGGTCCAGGAGGGGATCGGTGTTGCTGTCCACGTAGCTCACCTGGCCCGCCAAACTGAAAATATAGTCATAGCCGGGCACCACTTGCAGCATCAGCTCGAGATCCCGGATATCTCCCTGGATGAATCTGACCTGATCCAGGATGCCCCGGAGGTTGAACAGATTGCCCCCATACAGGGGCAACATGGCGTCCAGGATGGTAACCTGGGCTCCCTGGGCCACGGCCAGATGGGCGATAGTGCTGCCGATCATCCCGGCCCCGCCGGTAATCAGCACCCGGGCGTCTTTGAACGTCTGCAAATCCGAAATAATGCACCCCTTCTCTGAAGCTAAGCATTGCGGCTATTGTCATGGTTCGAGAGGTAATCCTGCCCCGAAACCGGCCTCAATTACCCCTCGGCTTTCACCAACCCCCGGACCCACCGCCAGGCCGGCAGCAGCGGCAGTTCCCGCACCGTCCGGAGCCAGAGGTACAGGGCCACCCAGATAAACAGGAAATTGGACAGCCAGGGCGCCAGGGCCGGATTGATCTTGGCATTGACGGCCAGGCGCCAGGACGCGGTGAAGACCACATAGTACACCAGGAACACCACCAGGCCCAGCACCAGCCCCCAGGTGCGGCCATGGCCCCGGGGGCTCAACCCGAGGGGCATGGCCATCAGGCAGAGCAGCACCGCGCCCACGGGCATGGCGAACCGCTGATTCAACTCCACCAGGGCCCGGTTCGAGGGATCCGACCCCCGGGGTTGGGCGGCGATGACCGCCCACAATTCCCTCAAGGACATTTCCGACTCGGATTTGGCCCCTTTCAGACCGAAGCTGAAGACCTCCAGGGGCAGTTCATAGCGCTTAAACTCCAGGGTCTGCCAGCGATTCGACGCTTTGCCCCACCGGATGACGCGGCCGTCATAGAGCTGCATGAGCATGGTTTCCTGCTCCCGATCGAAGCTCAAGTCCCCATTTTCGGCATAGATGGTCAGGGGATTTTCCTGGTCCCGGAAGTCATAGACGAACACGCCCTCCAGGTGCCCGCCCTTAGGCGCCACCTGGTTCACGAACAGCATCATGCCGTTAAAATCCGTATTAAACACCTGTTCCTGGATACCCAGGTCGGCCCGCCGCTTTACCACGTCCTTCATCAGGTCCTTGGTGGCCTGCTGGCCCCAGGGGCTGGCAAAGACCGTCAGCCCGAGGGTCAAGAGCCCCACCCCCAGAGCAAACCCCAGGACCGGCGGCAGCAGTTGGCTGAAACTCAGCCCCGCGGTCTTCATGGCGATCACTTCCTGATCCACCGTCAGCCGGGTCATGGCCAGGAGGATCCCCACCGTGGCGGCCATGGGCAGGGTGAAGACCAACAGATAGGGCAACAGATAGACGCATGTCTTCAGGACGTCGATGATCCCCACCCCCTTGACCACTATCATCTGGGTGACCTTCATCATGCGCCCCAAGAACACGATGGACGTGAAACCCAGGAGGCTCACGCCAAAGGGCGGCAGGATTTCCAGGAGCAGATAGCGGTAAAGGATGTGGGGCATGATTTAAGAGTGGGTTCTGGGTTTTGGTTAATATAGATGAAGTATCAATAAGTTAGGTTAAGTTTCTTGGATATGTATGAGACCGGAACGAGTTCCGGTTTTCCCGGAACCCAAAACCAATTTATAATTTTCCCTCATAAGCCAGTAAAATACAATCCTTATGCGCGGCCACCCGGGTAAATTTCCCCCGCAGCCCCTCTTTCAGCCAGTTCACATCATCTGCCTTCAGGAAAAAAAAGGTCACGGGGTGCGCCGCGGCAAACGCCGGCAACGCCGCCTTGTTGGGCAGGCATAAACCCGACTCCGGCGCCAGGCGTTCCCCGAAGTCCAGTTCTGTGCGGCAGCCCAGGAGATGAAAGACCTGGCCGCTGTAAAAGCTCAAGCCCTGGGAATAGAGCTGCACCCCCACCAGGGCGTCCCCGGGCCGCCACCGGGATTCGAGGGCCAGGCCCATTGTCTTGAAGGAGCGGGCCGGGGCCACCTGCTCGATGCCCAGGGGCAGCAGGGCGGCGAGCAGGAGCGCGCCCAGCATCAGCGCCCCCAGGTGACGCCGGAGCAAGGCCGCCAGGGGGGTTAGGGTCCAGACCGCGGCCACCGTGAGCAGATACGGCGACGCGAGGTTGGCCCGGCCCAGGGCCTGGCTTAACGGCGCGGGAGCCCAAACCGAGAGGGCCACCAAGGCCACCCGGCGCCTCCCCAGATCAGCAGGCTGGTCTTCAAGAACCGGCTGTTGAAGCTCAACCGCCCGACCCCGGTGAGCCGGGTCAAGGCCCGTCCCAGGATCAGCGCCAGGGGCAGGAGCGCCGGCAGGATATAGGGAACGAGCTTCCCCCGGGACAGAGAAAAAAAGATCACGATTACCGCCGCCCAGATCACCAAAAAGCGCGCCTCCGGGTCCCGCCGCCAGCCGTTCACGGCCAGGGCCCAGGGCAAGAGCCAGGTCCAGGGCAGCAGCAAACCCAGGAGCACCGGCCCATAGTAATAAAGCGGCTCCGGGTGGATGGCCGGGGTCAAAAACCTCCCGAAGTGCTGCTCCAGGACGAAAAAGCGGAAGAACTCCGGGTAGCGCCACTGCACTGCGATAAACCACGGCAGGGTAAGCGCCGCCAGGAGCAGCCAGCTCCAGGGCTGCACCAGGGCGCGCCAAGAGCGGAGGCCGGATTCCCCTCCTGGAAAAAGCACCCAGATACCCCAGACCAGCCCCGCCAGCACCAGCGCCACCGGCCCCTTGGTGAGAACCGCCAAAGCCAGGGCCAGATAGGCCCAGGGCCACAGGCGGGGGCGTTCGCGGCTCAAGGCGAGAAACCCCAGGCCGATCCCCAGGTTCAAAAGCAGGCTGAAGGTCATGTCCAGGGTAAGGATGCGTCCCAAAGCCACGTACCCGGCACAGGTCGCCGCCGCCAGGGCGCTCAGCACTCCCGCCCCCGGCCCCCACAGGACCCGGCCCAAGCCGTAGGCCAGAAAAAGCCCACCCAGGGCGCCGGCCGCGGCCGCCAGGCGGGCCGCGGCCTCGGTGTAGCCCAGGACCTTGAAACTAAGGGCCGTGAGCCAATAGACCAGGGGCGGCTTCTCCAGGTAGGGCAGCAGGTTAAGATGGGGGACGATCCAGTCCTTGAGGACCAGCATTTCCCGGGCGATCTCGGCGTAGCGCCCTTCGTCCGGGTCCATGAGCGGTGGGACCCCCAGGCGGTAGAAAAAAAGCACCAATCCCACCAGCCCGAGCCCCAGGAGGAAGGGCCAGTCCGAAAAGATGGGTTTCCGGTTTGCGGTTTCCGGTTTGCGGCGGTTCGGGAAAAGCTGCCGGCCAAAAAATTGCAATGCCTACCTCGTGTTTATAGCAGTTGGCCGCGCCGGCTCAGGCTAAAGGCTCAGAGGGCAATACCCCGGGAAGCAGCAGGCTTCTCAGAAGTCCGAAGGCCCGGCCGCTAAACCCGGCCACAGCTCTGCCGGCCAGAGGAATCAAGTTCCAGGCGCCGCCGATGACTTTCTCGTGCTGCATCCTAAGGGAAATCGGACATCTGGAAGTTTCCGAAGCTAACCAGCCCTGCAATTTTTCTTTGGTAAGCAACCGGCCCGGACAAGAGCTGCTGCTACAGTCCCGATGGAACAAGATTTTGTCGCCGGCGAGCCAATATTTTGCCTGTAATTGCTGCACTACGTCGGCCAGGGCCGCCTTGAGCGCCGCGGGCATCTCGTGTTTATCATAGTCGCCTACAACGCAGATATGAAGGGCGCGCCAATTATAATACATATTTTTCGTAGCCGCGCTGGGGGATAAATACCGGTAGCGGCCGGTAGCCTCCAAAAACCCCAAAGGAATTTCGGTGTTGCCGTTGGACAGGATCAGGTGATAAGCGGCATCCCTCCACCCCTTTTCTTTGCGGTGAAATTCGGCAATGGACTGATAATTGTCCACCGAAGACGCGGAATGGTGGATGACGATGGCGTTAAAGCGGAATTTCTCGGAAATTATAAAAAAACCGGCAAAGATAGTAAAAATAGTCAGAGAAAATCCAATAAATTTAATTACTCTCCGCAATGATGTGCTCCATTAAGTTAGCGCGCCCAAGACGCTCCTAAAATTATAACCTCGCGCCAAGGAATAGCTGGTTCTTCCAAGCGTCCATTTACTCCGCCTCCCCTGGTTGTCGGAGAATAGCTTCTGTCTGCATCTTTAAAGGCGGCAGATCATGGGTGATAATATCCCACACCACCTCGGGATCGATCCCGAAATAATGATGAATCAACATATTACGAAAGGCGATTATCTTTGACCAAGGAATATCGGGATGTTCTTCTTTAAAATGATTTGAGATATTGCGAGCCGCTTCCCCCAAAATCTGGAAGTGATACCTCATCCAAACCTGAATAAGCTCGTCCTGCATAAAGGCGTCTCGCCCCCGGAGAGCATATTTTTCTATGTCCATAATGGCTTCAAAAATATCCGCCAACCACTCGCGATCATCCCTCACAACGTTATGGCCTCCTTGAGGACTCTATCTTTAATTCGGGGCCTCAGTCCTCTTTCCGTGACCACATCCACTTCGCAACCCAGTAGTTCTTCCAGGTCTATTATCAGTCCGGCCGGAAACCAGGAGGAAGTTACAGGTCCGGCATCCACTAGAATATCCACGTCACTTTTCTCGTCCGCTTCCCCCCGGGCCACCGAGCCGAAGATGCGGACGTTGTAGGCCCCGTGTTTGGCGGCGAGGGCCAGGATTTCCTGGCGCTTTTCCCGTATGAGTTCGTCAAGGCCCATCCGCGCCTCCCTCCTCCTTCGGCATATTATCACAAATTTCCCCAGGTTGCCGATGGACCGGGCCAGAAAAAAAGCCGGCCCCGTTACCGGGACCGGCTCTTCACTTCAAGGCATGGGGCGCGGGGCGCACCCTACCCAGTTAGACTGCTTATTTGCCCAGCAGCAACGGCACGATCAACAGGGCCACGATGTTGACGACCTTGATCATCGGGTTGATGGCGGGGCCGGCGGTGTCTTTGTAGGGGTCGCCTACGGTGTCACCGGTGACTGCCGCTTTGTGGGCATCGGAGCCCTTGCCGCCGTAGAGGCCGTCTTCGATGGCCTTCTTGGCGTTATCCCAGGCGCCGCCGCCGGAGGTCATGGCAATCGCCAGGAACAGGCCGGTGACGATGGAGCCGATGAGCATGCCGCCCAGGGCAACCGGGCCCAGGCCGGGCATGAAGCCGACGATCAGGGGCGCGCACACCGGGATCAGAGCGGGGAGCATCATCTGGCGCAGAGCGCTCTTGGTGACGATGTCCACGCAGGTGCCGTATTCGGGTTTGCCGGTGCCTTCCATGATGCCGGGGATTTCCCGGAACTGGCGCCGCACTTCCTCGACCACGCCGCCGGCGGCCTTACCAACGGCCTCCATGCACAGGGCCGCGAAGAAGTAAGGCAGCAGACCGCCGATGAACAGGCCGGCGATGACCCGCGGGTCGGACAGATCGAAGGTCATGACGCCGGGGAAGGAACGGGAGTACTCGGCGAAAAGCACCAGGGCGGCCAGACCGGCGGAGCCGATGGCGTAACCCTTGGTGACGGCCTTGGTGGTGTTGCCGACCGCATCCAGAGGATCGGTGATGTTCCGGATCT
>JBAZKX010000077.1:0-8226 GCA_041650575.1 Desulfobaccales bacterium | reverse complement strand
CACCGCAAAGAGGGGTTCGATGCCGCTGGAGGTCCCGGCGATGATACTGATGGTGCCGGTGGGCGCGATGGTGCTGACCGTGGCGTTGCGCCGGGGCGGCTGGCCCTGGCGCTGCCAGCGGCTATGGGGGAAATTGGGAAAAGCGCCCCGCTGGCCGGCCAGCGCCTGGGATTGGGCCACGGCCCGCTCCTGGATGCGGGCCATAATCCGGTCGCCCAACTCCAGGGCCTCCGGAGAATCGTAGGCTATCCCCAGTTTGATGAACAGGTCCGCCAGGCCCATGATCCCCAGGCCGATTTTGCGGTTGGCATGGGTGATGGCGGTGATCTGGGGCAGGGGATACTGGCTCTGGTCGATGACGTTGTCCAGGAAGGTCACCCCCAGGGCCACCAGGCGGTCCAGGGCCTCCCAATCCAACTCGCCGCCCCTTACCAGCGCGGCCAGGTTGATGGAGCCCAGGTTGCAGGATTCATAGGCCAGCCGGGGCTGCTCGCCGCAGGGGTTGGTGGCCTCCAGGGGGCCGATCTCCGGAGTGGGGTTGGCCCGCTCGATGGCGTCCACGAAGACCAGGCCGGGGTCGCCGGTGGTGAGAGCCGCGTCACAGATGAGGTCGAACACCTCCCGGGCCTTGATCCGGCGCACCGTTAGCCCGGTGCGGGGGTTGATCAGGGGATAGTCGTCATCGGCCTCCACCCGCTGCATGAAGTCATCCGTGACCGCCACCGACAGGTTGAAGTTGGTGAGCATCCCTTTATCCGACTTGGTGGTGATGAACTCCAGGATGTCCGGGTGATCCACCCGGAGGATACCCATGTTGGCGCCCCGGCGGCGCCCGCCCTGTTTCACCACTTCCGTGGTGGTGTCATAGATGCGCATGAAGCCCACGGGGCCCGAGGCCACCCGGCCCGTGCTCCGCACCTGGTCGCCCCGCGGTCGAAGGTGGCTGAAATTGAAGCCGGTGCCACCGCCGGTCTGGTGAATCAGGGCCATGTCCCGCACCCCCTCCAGGATGCTGCGCATGTCGTCCTGGATGGGGATGACGAAGCAGGCGGCTAACTGCCCCCGGGGCAGGCCGGCGTTCATCAGGGTCGGGGTATTGGGGAGGAATTTCAGTCCGGCCAGGGCCTCATAAAAGGCCTCGGCCTGCCGGGCCGCGGCCTGGGGACCGCCGTACGCCTTTTCCGCCGCGGCTACGCTTTCGGCCACCCGGCGGAACAACTCATCCGGGGTCTCCATTACTTTCCCGTCGGGATCGCGGCGCAGATAACGCTCCCTCAAAACCCGGGCGGCAATGGGGCGGAATGATGGCGGTGGAACGGTCATGGCATATTCAACTTGTTCCCAAGTTTCACTTGGGAACATCAATGGATGCCAAGCTCAGCGTTAATACGTTCCCAAGCACAGCTTGGGAGCGAGCACCAAACCGAAAACCGAAAACCGAAAACTGAAAACTGAAAACTGAAAACTGAAAACCGTTTTACAGGATTCCCCACTTCTTGGCCCGTTCTTCATAGGCCGGCGGAAAGCTGGGGGAGAAGTTCTGGTAAAAAGTGATGGGGTAGCGGGCCCCGATCTTCTTGGCCGCATCCTTCAGTCCCACCAGGAGGCCATCCAGGAGCTTGCCGGGAAAGGCCATTACCATCTCGTCGTCCTGGGTCATGGAAAAGATGCGGTCGCCCATGCCGGGGATGGCCACCCTGATCTCACCGGTGCGGTACGGGGCGATGAGGTACTCGCTGCACTCCACCTTGCCGCCGAATTCGCCGGTGACCCGCGCTCCCAGGCTGAAGGTGGCCGCCTGAATGAGGCGCATGAGCTGAGCCGGGTTGCCGTAAACCACCACCACGTCCGGATCCAGGGCCAGGCGTTCCAGGGGGCAGAGATAGATGGCTTCAATCTCCCTGGGTTCGAACCGGGGCAGGGCCGCCACTTCCTTGAGGGCCGGCCCTATCTCCTGGTGAAACCCCACTTCGCAGAAGAGTTGCCCCAGTTCCATGACGGGGTCGGCGGCCGGCGTGAAGCCGAAGGCCAGCATACCAGGTATGCAGATGAGATCGTCCCGGGTCAGGCCCACCGGCCAGCCATACACCCGGGCCATGGTGACTCCCTGGCAGATGGTCACTTTCTTGCCAAAGACTTTGGAAGGTTGCCGGGTCTTGGCCGGCAGCGCGGCGGCCTCCTTAAAGAAGGAAACCCCGAATGGTTCGGTCCTCAAGCGCAGGTTCTCTTTTAACTGCACCGCGGCGGCTTTATAATCCATGGTCTATCCTTGCATCACTTATTCTGGAGCATTAATCTGGTTTATGCCATAATGAGTAAACACTAAGACCTGAAACCCGCGGATGCAAGTGGAATTCTCTCCCCCTGCGCCTCTAAGGCGGTGCGGGGCGGGCTTTGCCTCAGAATCCCTGCTTCAAGAGAAATCACGAGACTGGAATAACCTTATGGACTTGGTTGCCTGGACCCAGGAAACCCTGAATTGGGCGTTTTTCTTAGGCATTATCAATATTGTCATCATTGATCTTATCCTGGCCGGGGATAACGCCGTGGTCATTGCCATGGCGGTTCGCTCTCTGCCCCGCCGGCAAAGGCGATGGGGAATCATGCTGGGCAGCGGAGCGGCCGTGCTGCTCCGGGTGGTCCTCACCTTTTTTGTGGCCCAACTGCTGGGGATTCAGTTTGTTAAGCTGGCGGGCGGCGCCCTCATTGCCTGGATAGCAGTTAAATTATTCATTGAGGGTGCGCCGGAACAGGCAGACAAGGAGGCCAAGACCCTGCTGCAAGCCATGTGGCTCATCGTGGTGGCCGACATCACCATGAGCACGGACAACGTCCTGGCCGTAGCCGGAGCCTCCCACGGCAATCTGTTCCTGCTGCTCTTCGGGCTGGCCCTGTCGATCCCCTTTGTGGTCTTTACCAGCAACTTGCTGTCCATGCTCATGGACCGCTACCCCATCATCATTTATATCGGTGCGGCGGTGCTGGGCAAGGTGGCCGGAGAAATGATCTTCACCGATCCTGCCATGATGCGTTGGCTCGCACCCCCCAAATGGTTCTTGTACTCCATGGAGGCGGCTTTTGCCGTCGGAGTGATCGTGGCAGGCAAACTTTGGATCAGGCTGATGTTTCGCAAGGACCAGGAAATGGAGGTTCTCCCGGTGCGGCCCGATAAGGAGTAGAAAACCATGGCAATCTTGACTATTTCCCGGGAATACGGCAGCGGCGGCTGGGAGATCGGCCGCCGGGTGGCGGATCGATTAGGCTACCAATTTGTGGACAAAGAACGCCTTTTTCAGGATCTTGAGCAGGCCGGGCCGCGCTGGGTCAAGGTTGCCAAAGAGGTGGACGAAGTCTGTCCCACCCTGTGGGAGCGCCATGATTGGCAATATCGCGGCTATGTGTCTCAGGTGGAGGACCTGATCCTGGGATATGCCGTCGGCGATAACGTGGTAATCATTGGCCGGGGTGGCTCTTATCTGCTCCAGGGGGTGCCTTTTTGCCTGAGGGTGCGGCTGATTGCCCCTCTAAAGGCGCGCCTGGAAGCCATCATGGCCCGGGAGCGCCTGACCCGGGAGGCCGCTACCCGCCTCATTGCCCAGGTGGACGGCGAACGGGCCTGTTACGTCAAGGCCAACTACGCCAGCGATTGGGATGCCGAGGACGTGTACGACCTGACCCTGAACACGGCCAGTCTCACCCATGACCGGGTTGTGGACCTCCTGGTGGAGGATTTGGCTGTCAAGGATCGCCTGGCCACCCCCGAGGCCAAGGCCAGACTGGCGCTGGTGGCCCTGGGCTACCACCTGAAAGCGCGCCTCGCCACTGACCCGCGGGTGCTGGTGCCCACTCTGGAAGTCTTTCCGGAAGACGATACCCTGGTGGTATCCGGAATCATTCACACTCCCAAAGAATTGCACCTGTTGCAGGAGATGGCCCGGGAGGTTTGCGGGGACAGACCGGTGCGGTTCGACCTGCACCGGAGAACCTGAGAAACGGGGAGTTGTCCCTTCGGCCCTCCGCAAAGACTCGGTGCTGGTGATGTCTCAGTTCAGGTTACCGGCGGCACCGCGAGCCGCCTGTCGGTGCGGACGCCGCCCGGTTGATAGGAATGTCGAATCATGACGGAAGTCGTTGACAAGCCGCCGGTGCATACCCTGGCCCCCGGGCAGGTGCTGGAAGCTCTGGAGACCGGTCCCCAGGGGTTGAGCGGTTCCGCCGCCCAAGAGCGCTTGGAGCAGTATGGCCCCAACGAACTGGCCGCCGGCAAGAAAATCTCTGCCCTCCGCATTTTCCTGCACCAATTCGCCAATATCCTGATCCTCATCCTGCTGGCGGCCGCGGCCGTGTCTTATGCTTTGGGGGAGCGCCTGGATGCCTGGGTCATCCTGGTCATTGTGCTGGCCTGCGCGATACTGGGTTTCATCCAGGAGTACCGGGCGGAAAAGGCCGCGGCGGCCCTTGCCAAATTGGCCGCGCCGGTGGCCACCGTCATCCGGGAGGGCAAAGAACGGGAAATCCCCGCCCGGGAAGTGGTGCCGGGGGACCTGCTGGTCTTGCATACCGGCGACCGGGTGGCCGCGGACGGCCGCTTGCTGCACGAGGTCAACCTGAAGGCGGATGAGGCTCTCCTCACCGGCGAGTCCCAGGCCGCGGGCAAGAATCTGGACCCGGTGCCCGACCCCGAAAAGGCCGTGGCCGACCACAAGTGCATGGTCTTCGGCGGCACGGTGATTACCTACGGCCGCGGCCAGGCCGTGGTCACCGCCACCGGCATGGACACGGAGTTCGGCAAGATTGCCCGCCTGTTGGAGGAAATGACCCAGGAACACACTCCCCTGGAAGCCCGGATGGCCACCATCGGCCGTATCTTGGGCCTGATTTGCCTGTTAGTGGCGGCCGGAGCCACCCTCCTGGGGGTGTTCCGGGGCCATGGCTGGCTCGAGATGCTGATCTGGGGGATCAGCCTGGCCGTGGCCGCGGTGCCCGAATCCCTGCCCGCGGTGGTCACGGGAGCCCTGGCCATCGGCACCACCCGCATGGCCCGCAAGAACGCTATTGTCAAGCGGCTGCCCGCGGTGGAGACCATGGGATGCACCACCGTCATCTGTACCGACAAGACCGGCACCCTGACCAAAAATGAGATGACCGTCCGGCGCCTCTTTCTGGACGGGCAGGTCATCGATGTCACCGGCTCCGGCTATGAGCCCGCGGGCTCGTTTCGAGCCGGCGACGCCGAAATGAGTCCCGGGGATCATCCGGTGCTGGCCATAGCCGCCCGCGTCGCCATGTTGTGCAATGACGCCGCCCTGGAGGAGATCGACGGCGTCTGGACGGTCCGGGGCGACCCCACCGAAGGGGCGCTCGTGGTGTTGGGGCGCAAGGCGGGCCTGGACCCCGAGCAGTTGGCCGCGCACTTTCCCCGGGTGGCGGAGATTCCCTTCTCCTCGGAAGCCAAGCGCATGAGCACCTTGCATCAGGAGGAAGACCGGATCCTGATGTGCGTCAAGGGGGCGCCGGAAAGCCTGCTGACCCAGGCCCAGCAAATGCTCACCGCGGGAGGCGAGCAGGCCATGACCCCCGAGGTCCGGGAAGCCGTGCGGCGCCAGGCCGGGGATATGGCCCATGAGGCCCTCAGAGTCCTGGGTTTGGCCTACCGGCGTTTACCGGCGATCCCCAACCTCGAAGACGAAGGCGTTAATCGGGAACTGGTCTGGGTGGGGCTGGTGGGGATGATCGACCCGGCCCGGCCGGAAGCCCGCCAGGCCGTGGCCCATTGCCGCCAGGCGGGCATCCGGGTCATTATGGTCACCGGCGACCACCCTGACACCGCCGGGGCCATTGCCCGCGAGATTGGGCTGATTACGAAAAAAATGGAATCCCAGGCGGTTCTGACCGGACCTGAACTCAACCGACTGAGCGACCCGGCGCTGAAAAAGGCCCTCCGCCGGGTCCGGGTCTTCGCCCGGGTGGCCCCGGAACATAAGCTGCGCCTGGTGGATATCCTCAAGGCCCAGGGCGAGGTGGTGGCCATGACCGGGGACGGGGTCAACGACGCCCCGGCCTTAAAACGCGCCGATATCGGCGTGGCCATGGGCATTACCGGCACCGAAGTCACCAAGGAGACCGCGGCCATGATCCTGGCGGACGACAACTTCGCCACCCTGGTGGCCGCAGTGGAGGAAGGCCGGGCCATCTTCGACAATATCAAGAAGTATCTCGTCTTTCTCTTGAGCTGCAACATCGCCGAAATTCTGGTGCTCACCGGGGCCATTTTTCTGGGTCTGCCGCTCCCCCTCCTGGCCCTGCAAATTCTCTGGGTGAACCTTGATTCCGACGGCCTCCCTGCCTTTGCCTTAGGAGTGGACCCCAAGGCCCCGGACATCATGCGCCGCCCGCCCCGGCCTACCTCAGAGGGGGTCTTCTCCCCCTCCGTGAACGTGCTGCTGGTGGTAATCTCAGTTTACCTTACCATAATTCTCCTGCCCCTCTTTGCCTATTACTGGCTCTTTGATCCAAACGGTCTGGGGGAACAAGACCAGATTCTCTCCCAGGCTCAGACCATGGTGTTCGCCACGCTGATCCTGGCGGAACAGGTGAACGCCTTCAATTGCCGTTCGGACCTGCACTCCCTGTTCAGCGTGGGGTTCTTTACCAACCGTCTTCTCCTCATCAGCGTGACCCTCTCCTCCCTGATGCTGGCGGCGGTCATCTACTGGCCTCCCCTGGCGCAGCTCTTCCATACCTATCCCCTCAACCTCAGAGACTGGCTGATTGCCGTCGGATTAGGCCTGAGCCTTTTTCCCGTGGTGGAAGCGGCCAAGTGGCTCATCCGGCGCCGGGGCCGGCGCCGGCATCCCCGGCCTGCCTCTCGTTAGCCGCGGTCGAACCGGCGCCGGTTTCTGGAGGCAGGGAGATAGGTCCCGCCTCTCTGAGCGGTCCTGGCCCGGCTATCCCCGGACCAGGAAATTCCTTGCTCCAAACCCAGGTATTTCTCCCCTGAAAATCAGTCTATCTCCTATTTAATAATAGAAAATTTAACCATAAAGTTATACCAGATGCTAACCCCGGCCTGAGGTGAGTTTGCTTTGAGCCCCGATACCGGCGGGGAGAGGCCGGTTAGACCGGGGCGGCAATTTTCGGAGGCTAAAATGCCGAAAAGAGTCTCGACACTCTTTATTTATTACGTGTGCTGCGGTGGCATCGCCACCGTATTTGATTGGGGCAGCTTTTATATCGTAAGTTACATCATCAAATGGAATTATATTGCCGCAGTATCGATTTCCTTCATTTTAGGTTCAACGGTGAATTTCACCACCAATAAATATCTGACCTTCAATAATGGGTTTAGCAACATTTTATTGCAGTATGGAGTATTTTTGGCCGGTTCAAGCTCTGCCTTGTTATTAACCTTCGTGCAGATGATTATTTTGGTAGAATACCTGCATTTTGATCGCATGGCCAGCAGGATATTAATTACGGGAATAATGTTATTTTATAATTTTGGGTTTCATAAAATCTACACCTTTGGCAAGCTAAGATAAGATCAAAATCTTTTTAAGCTGGAGATAATGACATGGCCACTTCCCGGCCCGTGATCATCGGCGGAGGGCCGGCGGGCATTTCCGCCGCCAACACCCTGGCAGAACAACAGATCCCCTGCGTGTTGATCGAAAAAGACAAGCAGATGGGGGGCCTCTGCAAGACAGTGGAATACAAAGGTTTCCGCTGCGATATCGGGGGACACCGGTTTTTTACCAAGAACCAGGAAATCCGGACGATGTGGGAAAAAACCCTGGGCGACGAATTCCTGGTGCGCCCCAGGCTGTCGCGCATCTATTATCGCGGCAAATTCTTTTACTACCCTTTGAAAGTCGGCAATGCTTTATCCGGCTTGGGTCCGGCCGAATCTCTCAGAATTGTCTCCAGCTATGTCAAGTCTCAGCTCTTTCCGACCCGGCCTGAGCAGAGCTTTGATGATTGGGTCTCCAACCGCTTTGGCAGGGTGCTCTTTAATATCTTCTTCAAAACCTATACCGAGAAGGTCTGGGGCATTCCCTGCAACGTGCTCAGCGCCGATTGGGCGGCCCAGCGCATCCGGAATTTGTCCCTGGGCCGGGCCTTGCTCAACGCCGTCGGCCTGAGAAACGGCGGCAGCGTGGCCAGCCTCATCGATAATTTTCAATATCCCCGCCTGGGTCCGGGCCAGATGTATGAAACCATGGCGAA
>JBAZKX010000076.1:0-8311 GCA_041650575.1 Desulfobaccales bacterium | reverse complement strand
CTCTGGGGGCCGCCATCGCCGCGGGCGCCGACGGCCTCATCATCGAAGTGCACACCGAGCCGGAAAAGGCCCTCTCCGACGGCCCCCAGAGCCTCTACCCCGGCCAGTTCGAGCAGCTCATGCGGGACCTGTACGTCATCGGCCCGGTGGTGGGCAAACAACTGGATTACACTTATCTCGAGAAGGCCAGGATGATCAGGCGGTCCGGCGAGCCGGGCCGGACGCCGGTTCAGGCGGCCTACGCCGGGGTGCCGGGCTCTTTCAGCCACAAGGCCTGCCTCCAGTTTTTCGGGGAGGAGGTGGCTCTTTCGACCTGCTCCTCCTTCCGGGAAGTCTTTGACCTGGTGGACCGCGAAATAGCCACCTTCGGCATCCTGCCCCTGGAGAACAGCCTGACGGGCAGCTTCCACGAGAATTATGACCTGCTCCTGGACTACGACCTCAAGATTGCGGGTGAGGTGACCCTGAGAATCAAACACAACCTCATCGGGCACGAGGACACGACCCTGGAAGGAATCCAGCGGATATACTCGCACCCTCAGGTCTTCCGGCAATGCAGGGAGTTCCTGGAAGCGCACCCCGGCTGGAACCGCATCGCCTGCCAGGACACTGCCACCTGTGTCTCCAGGGTCAAGGAGAATAACGATCCCGCAGAGGCGGCCATCGCCGGGGACGAAGCAGCCAGGCTCTACCGGATGGTGGTGCTGAAGGAAGGCATCGAGATGAATCCCCGCAATTTCACCCGCTTTGTGGTCATCTCCAAGCAGGGCGACCTGCCGGGCCTCAAGAACAAGACCTCTCTCATCTACTCGGTGAGCGACCGTCCGGGGTCACTCTTCGAGACGCTGCGGGTCTTTGCCGACCACGGCATCAACCTGGTCAAACTGGAATCCCGGCCCATCCACGACCGGCCTTGGGAATACCTCTTTTACGTGGATGTGGATCTGGACCTGTCGGCCGAGCCGAACCGCCATCTGCGCGAAGAATTACAGGCCAAGACGGAATACTTCAAGTACCTGGGCAGTTACCGGAAGGGAGGCGCCTAAGGCCCGAGGAGGAAACGGGGACGCCCGGGACCTATTAAGGGATGCAACCCAGGCTGCCTGACGCGGATAGCCCGGCCTAGCCGGCCGCGCAGAAGGCGTGTGAATAGACCCTCATCAAGAGGGTCTGAAAGTTTTGCGCCAGTCAGATCACCTGAAACTTTTCCGGATTGGAGGATAATTGACCAGTTTTGGCAAGATAATAACTATCCTATTGTTTTCCAAGCATGGAAAAATTCATTTTGGCCAAAATCTGTGCTAACATAATTAAGTGAGATTAAAGGATACAAACAGAGGAGCCCTTCTTTGGTAGACTCTTTGAGAAAGGAAAAAGCCTTCTTAAGGCCGGGTTAGCCCAGTATATAGATGGTCAGACATTATACCTTCCCTCCGCCCACAGCGAAGTCAAGACAACGATCTATACCTATATCCTCAGCCATGGACAGGTGGGCGTTCGTAGTCCGGTTAACGGGCTTTGATGCTTTAGGTGGTTAATTATGCCGATCCGCATAAGGTTCAATAATAAGGGAGTAGCTTCATAAAAAAATTGATATCTCATAATTATGGTAATTAGAAGACGAGATGCAATGGCGGTTTATACGGACATGAACCAATTTTCCACTCCTTTTGCGGATCATTTTACTTATTGTTATACAAATATAGAAAAAGATGATATCTATGATGGCAAGATCACCAAATAAAAATGATATTAGTCACTACAAAGTGATTGACGTTTCTAATATTGCTAAAGGCAAGTTATTTATATTGATTGGATTGTATTTTTTTTATTTGATCCCTATAGTCATATTTTTTACATTAAAATCGCTCAATGTTCCTATTGTTATCATTGTTAGTTTTATTTTTATTTGGATATATTTTAGTTATGCAATGTACAAGAACAAGTTCTGGATAGTAGGTCCGTATCGATTATTTATGTTATTTCTTGTTATCGATATCTTTAAAACTCCGTTTTCTTTCTTAAATAAGCTACTCTTAATAATGCTTTTGATTCCTACGTTTATTGGCACAATGGGATTATCTTTATTAAACAAAGAGGTCAAAAAATCAAGTATCAATCTTTCTAAAACAAATTCACGGTCATTCGGAGCATTTAAAAAGCACAAAATTTACATTAAAGTGCTCTTGTCTAAGTTATTAAATAAAGGAGATGTTCAGATTCGCCAAGGCATTAACCATTTTTTTATTGGGATAATCTGTTTTGTTTTTCCAATTATGGCGCATACCTTGAATCTTTTTTTTAATTATATAGATCTATTTATAACTTTTTGTTTAGGATTGTTGCTATATCCAGTTGGATTTTTAGCTTTTCGCCATGGTTGGCGAGTTATAAAACCTGATGCGAGAGAACTACTATTTCATGATAATAGACCTCCTGTCGTTCTTATTAGATCTTTTGCTGATGATGAGTTGAAAATAAGAAGACCAATTCGAAAATGGTTGGCATTTTTCCCACAACTTTGGTTTTCAAAGCTAGAAATGGATTTTGAGGAAGTGTTAGCAAATCAATTTTATAGGATTGGCCCTGTTGTGGCAATCGGTCGTCCTAACGAAAAGTATCCTCCCTTAGGAGCTGCAAGATCATATCTGCAAGGTGATGAGTGGCGTAGCAAAATAGAAACATTGTCAGGAGAAGCAAAGTGCATAATAACTATACTTGGAGATACTCCTGGAATTAAATGGGAGCTATGCTGTCTTGAACAGCTTAAACAAATAAGAAAAACGGTATTTCTCATCCCTCCGGTATCTGAAGAAGAGGTGGACCGCAGGTGGAGAGAATTATTGGATATGAGAAATAGTATAAAATATTTTAGCTTTTTATTTGATATAAATATAGACATCAATAATGCACTTGTTATCATAAATCCTCAAGATGCAGTTCCTATAGTGCTTAAAGGTAATAAGGAATATATTGATTACAAAGAAGCACTTAATATTGCAACTAAAATAGTTTAGTCTTAATTACGAGTATAAAATGGAACACCAGCAGGTATTATAATAAATTGAGTTTTAGAAGGCAAATGCAACCGAATTCCTTTCGCTCCACCGCCACGAATACCCATGTCTCCTCGGCTGAGTAATTCCTGAAGAAAATATCAGCTATTTATGCACGACCTGTAACTCGATAAGTAACATGTTGATATGTCTGTCATAGATAGATAACAGAATTTGGAAACCGGAAGCAATCGTTATCAAGGCTCAGCCAGAGGTTCCCCCAGCAGCAATTCTTCTTTTATGGCCAGGAGGCGTACCTTTACCCGGCGGTTGCGCCAGGCGGGTGGGCCGGGGAAGGTCACCCGCAGGTAGTGGTCGCTTAAGCCCTTGAGCCAGCCTTTTTGCGGGGCCGGTCCTTCCACCAGCACTTCCCGGACCTGGCCCAGTTGGGCTGCCAGGAACTGTTGTTTCTTCGCCTGGCCCAACTCCCGCATGAGGCGGGCCCGCTCCTGCACTACCCGGCCCGGCAAGGCGGGGAGGGCAGCCGCGGGGGTGCCGGGGCGGGGCGAAAAGGGAAAGACGTGCAGGTAGGTGGCGGGGAGCGCGGCTACCAAGTCCCGGGTGGCGGCGAAATCGGCCTCGCTTTCGCCGGGAAAGCCCACCAGCACGTCCAGCCCCAGGCCGGCGCCGGGAAAGCGGCGGCTGATCTCGCACACCAGGTCCCGAAACTCCTGAGGCCCGTAGGGGCGGCCCATGGCCGCCAGGACGGGCGCGGCGCCGCTCTGGAGGGGCAGGTGGAAGTGGGGGCAGAAATTGGGCCAGGCCGCCAGCTCGTCCAGGAGGGCCGCGGTCACCATCATGGGTTCCAGGGAAGACAGGCGCACCCGGAAGGGCCAGGCGCGCTCGCTGAGGCGCCGCACCAGGGCGGCCAGACTGCCTGGGGGCGTATGGTCCAGGCCGTATTGGCCCAGGTCCACGCCGGTGAGGACCACTTCCCGGTAGCCCAGGGCGGCGAGCTCGCCAAAGGCCGCCAGCACCGCGGCGGGTTCCAGGCTGCGCCGGGGGCCCCTGACCCGGGGCACGATGCAGTAGCGGCAGTGGTGGCTGCAACCCTCCTGAATCTTGAGCCAGGCCCGGGTATGGCCGGGAACCGCGTGGACCCGCCAGGGTTGAAAGGCAGGAGTTGCGGAGAAGTCTTCGACCCAAAGCCCCGGTGCGGGCTCAGCCGCGGCATGAGGCGAGGGAGGGGGATTTTCACCCCCACCCCAACCCTCCCCCATCAAGGGGGAGGGAGAAAAGGAATGCAGGATCTCACCCCCATCCCGGTCCTCTCCCCTCCAGGGGGAGGGAGCGTCGGCTGCAAGACCCTGGTTTTCCAAATTGTTCAGTATCTGAAACAAGCGGGTCTTTTCCTGGTTGCCGAATACGGCCTGCACCCCGGCCAGGGCCGCGACTTCAACCGGGGCCCGCTGGGCGTAGCAACCGGTGACCCAGAGGGGCGCGCCGGGGTGCTCCCGGCCCAGGCGGCGCACCAGTTGGCGGGCCTGCTGATCGGCCCGGGCGGTGACGGTGCAGGTGTTCACCAGGAGCAGGTCCGGGACCGTCCCTGCGGGCGCGGCGCGCCAGCCCCGCCGGGTCAGCTCCCGGGCCAGCCCGGCCGAATCGCATTGGTTGACCTTGCAGCCAAAGGTGTAGATGCGGAAAAGACGGCTTTCGGTTGTGGGTTTTGGGTTTTCGGTGGTCATTTTGAAGGGCTCAGGCTAAAGGAAGCGAGTCTCCAATTTTTGCTTGAACTTGGAAAAATTAGGAGTTACACATAGTTATGGTGGGCAGTGCCCACCCTGCACAAAAGCAGCAAACAGAAAACAGGTGCTCATTTTATCCGGGCCTCGATCCAGCCGCCTCCCAGCACCCGGTCGCCGTCGTAGAAGGCCACGGCCTGACCCGGGGCCACCGCGGACTGCGGCGCGGCAAAGAGCACCCGGACCGAGCCCCCGCCCTGGGGCATAATCCTGGCCTGCACCCCGGGATGGCGGTAACGGATCACGGCTGCGGCCTCCAGTTCCCCGGCCGGAGGATCGATGAGCCAATTCATCCCGAAGGCCGTCAGTCCCGGAGACAGCAGCTCGGCCCGCGGCCCTAAGACCACCCGGTTAAGCTCGGGTTGAATCTCCGTCACGTAAAGGGGCTCCCGGGCCGGAATCCCCAGGCCCCGGCGCTGCCCCACGGTGTAGTTCTCCAGCCCCCGGTGGCGGCCCACGAGGTTGCCGGAAGAGTCCACGAACTCGCCGGGAGGGCCGGCAAATCCCCGCCGGGCCTGGAGGAACTCCTGGTAACCGCCGTCCGGGATGAAGCACAACTCCATACTTTCGGCCTCATTCTCCCGGGCGGGTAATCCCAATTCCCCGTAAAGCCGCCGGACCTCCTCCTTGGTCAGCTCTCCCAGGGGAAAGAGGAGATGGGGCAGCAGGGTCCGGGGCAGCCGGCTGAGGAAATAGGATTGATCCTTGCGGCGGTCCACCCCCCGGAACAGCGCCGGGCTGCCGTCCGCGGCCGGCTGCAGCCGGGCGTAATGGCCGGTGGCCAGGTGACTAAAACCGGCCTCCCGCAGAAGTTCCCAGACGCGGCCGAACTTGATGAGGGCATTACAGCGGACGCACGGATTGGGGGTACGGCCCGACGCATACTCCGACATGAAATAGTCCACCACCTCCCGGGTGAATTCCCGTTGCAGGTCCATCACCTCCAGGGCAATACCCAGGCGCCGGGACAGGGCCTCCAGATGGCCCGGGACCGGGACCGCGGGCGACAGGCGCAGGTGCACCGCGGTAAGAGGGCGGCCCTGGCGGAGGAGCAGGGCCGCGGCTACGGCGCTGTCAACCCCGCCGCTCAAGGCCATGGCTACCTGGTGAGGAGGGGACATTTCAATCATGTTAATTATCGTGAAGAGTGTTAACTTTTCGACTCACCACTTCATTATATATAATTAATTGATTTGGTTGGAGATATTAATTGATGGAGGCGGTGGGCGGCGGCTTCCCGTTCAGGATTTAAGACATGCAGGGGGTAATGGCGCAAAAAGTGGGACCTTCCAAAAAGTTTAAAGCTACCCCGGGCAGGGATTGGTCGGGGCCCGGCGGTTCAAAGCGCACCACCTCGCCGGTGGCGTGGAGATGGGAGATGCCGCTGTCTTCCAAATAGGGCAGGGGGGCTAAAATAGTCAAGGACAGGACCTGACCCCGTTGGAAGTAAGTCCCAGGATCTACATGGAAATAGGTTCCCCCCAGACTGATATCCCGGAGGACTCCTTGCCCCTGGCAGGGTGCGTCGGAATCCGGGAAACGGGTGTGGAACTCCACGGGGAGGGATACCCTGATCCGGCTAAAGCGTCTCTGTTCCAGCGTAGTACACCCCAGGCAAACTTGATAAAAATTTATAATAATATAACGGGACTTTAACTATCTTGCAGAGGTTGTGCCATTCGGCCCACCTTCCCCATCATAATCGTTTATCAACTCTTGCGCCAGATATTCCTTGACGGGATATGCCCTATCCTTTACCATACCAGAAAAATTACTAAAAATCGCCGCGGGCAACCGCGCCAGACTCTAACCATGTCCCATATTGTGGCCGTGATCAATCAGAAGGGGGGTACTGGGAAGACCACCACCACCCTTAACCTGGGAGCCGCCGTGGCTTATCAGGGATATCGGACTCTCCTCGTTGATCTGGACCCCCAGGGCCATACCACCATCGGCATCGGCATTGAACCGGACACCATCCGCGCCTCCATGTCCGATATCCTTGTGGTTCCCAAAAAGCGCATCAGCGAAGTGGCTTTGCCCACTTACATCCTGGGACTGGATGTCGCCCCGGCCCATATCCATCTGGCCCGGGCGGCGGAGCAGGTCTATACCCGGGTCTTCCGGGAGGCGATCCTGGCCAATGCCCTCAAGGATGTTGATTATGACTTTGTCTTCATCGACTGTCCACCCTCTTTGGGGGTTCTGACCACCAATTCCTTGTATGCCTGCGATTTTATTATCATCCCCTGCCAGATTTCCCGCTATTCCCTGGATGGCTTGGCGGACCTGTTGACCACGGTGGAGACCGTCAAGAACCAGTCCATCGAGGATCTTTTCCAGGAAGATTTGTTCCGGGTTCTCCTTACCATGTTCGACAAACGGAACAGCATCACCAATGAATATATTCTGGAGCAGCTAAAACCTTATCGGGACAAGACTTTCAGAACTATAATCATGAAAAATGAGGCCTTGAACCAGGCCCAGATAGCCCAAAAAGCAATCTTCGATTACGATGCCAGGTGTTCCGGGGCCGTGGATTACCTGCAACTCTGTCTCGAGTTTCTGGAAATATGGCGAAAAAGAAACAGTTTGCCGGCAAAGAGACCAAGCTTGCAAAGCTGCCTCTAACCCAGGCCCTGGCCAGCCAGGCTGAGGGAGCGGCGGCGCCGCGTCCCTCTCCATCTCCGTTATTTTCGGATATCAGACATCTGCCCCTCACCTGGGATGAGGTGAACGCCGGCGCCGGGGACCCCCTGGCGGCTACTTATCTCTACCTGGTGCGGGAACTGGCCGATCTCAAGGCCAAGCTGCAAGCCTCTCCCGAGCCCGGTTCGACTAATCCCCGAATCTTCCTGCCGGCTCGGGTCCCCCGGTCACCCTGGATCACCCAAGTACTCCGTCAGGCTCGACAAAGCCTGAAAGACCTGCAGGACCTGCTGGCCCACTCATAGAAGCCAGACATACCCGATTTCCGCAGTCTGTTTAGGTGAGCGTAGGATTTAAGGGCAAGGGCAACGAAGCCACCCCTCACCCTGACCCTCTCCCCTCGCAAGGGGAGAGGGGATTTATGCGCTCGTGTGTAACCTCTTATGTCATTAAAAAAAACAATTATTTATAGCGTTTGCCATAAATTCATTCCGCTTGCTAATTTTTAAATCCCCCTAAATCCCCCTTTTTCAAAGGGGGACTTTTAAAGCAATTCCTTATAGTTCCCCCCTTTAACAAAGGGGGGTTAGGGCAGGCGTGTCCGGCAAGGTTTTTGCGTGGAAGTCAGGAAATATCTGTTTGAAAAAGGACATCTCCAAAGCCGACCATCTCACGGAATTTTCAAGCTTTTCCCCTCTCCTCACTTAGGGGGTTGAGGCAGGGTGAGGGGGGTGTCAGCCAACGAAGCCACCCCTCACCCCGGCCCTCTCCCCTCGCAGGGGAGAGGGGGTTTTTGCTGCCGCCGGTAATAGACTGCGCCGGCCTCGGCCAAAGCCCTCCGGCTCCATTTTTCGTTTTCAATTT
>JBAZKX010000075.1:0-8429 GCA_041650575.1 Desulfobaccales bacterium | reverse complement strand
AGGGGAATGCGCCCTGGTGCTCTCCTGCCCGCAAGAAGTAGAGGCGGCCCCGGTGGACCTGGAGTGGCATCTGCTGGCCGCGGCCCGGGAGTACGATTTGACCGGGCGGCGCCTGGCGGACCGGGTGGCCGCAGACCTGGGGCTGCCCCGGCGGCAGGTGTACCAGGCCTATCTGGCCCTGAAGGGGCAGGGGCGGCTGGCATGACCCTTGGCAGGCCAAGGCGGGAGACCGGCGGCGCGTTGCAGGTTACTGGAGAGACAAAACCAACAGGGTGCGCACCAGGAGAGGGCGGCGGGCACGGAGGCCCGCCCCACCAATTTGTTTTAGACCGGAAATCAGCCTGGAGCAGCTTCAATAATCCAAACCTGAATTCATGAGGACCATGGCGACACAAGCGACTGATCTTTGGACCATAGAGAAGGAACTCTGGGTGGAAAACCGCCTGGGTATCCATGCCCGGCCGGCGGCCAAGATCGCCACCGGGGCCCGGCAGTTCGATGCCGACCTCAGCCTGGAAAAAGACGGCCAGGCAGTGGACGCCCGGGATCTGCTGTCGGTTCTGGCCCTGGATTGTCCCCAGGGCACCAGGCTGGTGCTGCGCGCCCGGGGCCCCCAGGCCCGGGAGGCCGCCACCTTCATCACTTCGCTGTTTGCCCGGAAGTTTGAGGAAACATGAGCCGGAAGAATCGTCTCCTTGAAGGTATCCCCGCCTCGCCCGGCATCGTCATTGGGCCGGCCCACGTCCTGACCCAGGAGGGGCAGGTATCGACGCGCCTGCTCTACACCCGGGAGGAGGTGAAGGCGGAGCTGGAGCGCTTCAACCGGGCGGTGGACCAGACGGAAGAGGAAATCACCCGCCTGCGGCAGGAAATCGCCCCGGACCTGAAGGAGCATTCCCATATCCTGGAGCTGCACCTGCTCATCCTCCGGGACCGGATGCTGCTCCAGGAGACCCAGAAGCTCATCAAAGAGCAGAACTTCAATGCCGAACGGGCTCTGTACCAGGCGTTCCTGAAGATTAAGGAAGTATTCCAGCGCATCGGGGACAAACACATCCGGGGCCGCATCCAGGACGTGGAGGCGGTCTACCGCCGCCTGTTGGGGCACCTGACCGGCCGCACGGCCAGCAAGCTCTTTGAATTTCCCGAACCGGTGATCATCGTGGCCCGGGATCTGTCGCCGATGGAAACCACCCACATGACCAGCTCCCAGGTGATGGGCTTTATCACCGAGCGGGGCGGCAAGACCTCGCATACGGCCATCATCGCCCATTCCCTGGAAATTCCCGCAGTGGTAGGGCTGGACAGCGCCACCCTGGAGATCGAACCCGGGGAAGAGGTAATCATTAACGGCCTCACCGGCCGGGTGATCGTCAACCCGGACGATGCCATGCGCCGGAGTTACCAGGTCCGCAAAGAGGAATTCGAGACCTTCAAATTAGAGGTGACCCAGGGCAGCGCGTTGCCGGCGGTAACCAACGACGGCCACACCAGCCGGGTGCTGGCCAACATCGAACTGCCGGAAGAAGTCTCCCTGGCCCACAAATACGGGGCCGACGGGGTGGGTCTTTACCGTACCGAATTCCTTTATCTGCGCCAGCGCCAGTTGCCCACGGAGGAGGAGCTGTTCCAGAACTACCGGCAGGTAGTGGAGGCCATGGGTCCCCGGGAGGTCACCATTCGGACCCTGGACATCGGGGGCGACAAGTTTCTTTCCCCCCTGGAGTACGCCCCGGAGATGAACCCGGCGTTAGGGCTTCGGGCCATCCGCTTTTGCCTCAAGGAACAGAGAATTTTCCGGACCCAGCTCAAGGCCATCCTCAGGGCCTCGGCCTTCGGCCAGGTCAGGATCATGTTTCCCCTGATCTCGAGTCCCCGGGAATTACACGAGGCCCGGCTCCTGCTGGAGTCGGTGAAGGGTGAGCTGGCCCGGGAGGGCATTGCCTTTGCCAGTAAGGTGGCGGTGGGGGCCATGATCGAGGTGCCCGCGGCCGTCACTCTGGCGGATCTCCTGACTCGAGAGGCGGATTTTTTCAGCATCGGCACCAATGATCTGATCCAGTATGCCCTGGCCATCGACCGGGGCAACAAATCCGTGGCTGACATGTACGAGCCCTTGCATCCCGCGGTCATGCGTATGGTTCAGGACGTGGTTCAGGTGAGCCGCAAGGCCGGCATCCGGGTGGCCATGTGCGGCGAGATGGCCGGCGATCCGCTCTATATCCCCGTGCTCCTGGGGCTGGGGGTGGAAGAGTTTTCCATGAATCCCACTTCCATCCCGGTGGTCAAGCGGGTCATCCGCATGACCTCCCTGGACGAGGCTCAGGAAATCGCCCGCCAGGCCCTGGAGCTGGCCACGGTGGAGGAAGTAAACGACTATGTCAGCCGGGAAATGGATCACCGTTTTCCGGATATTTTCCGGTTCGGCCGTCCTCTGGCCACCAATCGAGTCCCATGAAAGAAGACGATCTGAAAGTCATCTGCCGCAACCGCAAGGCCTACTTCGAGTATGCCATCGACGACATCTATGAAGCCGGGCTGGTATTGAAGGGCACGGAAGTCAAGGCCCTGCGGCAGGGAAAAGCCAATATCAACGACGCCCACGCCCGCTTCAAGGACGGGGAAATCTACCTGTATAATGTCCATATCAGCCCTTATTCCCACGCCGCAGTGGACAGCCATAACCCGGAGCGGCCCCGCAAGCTCCTGCTGCACCGCTGGGAATTGCGGCGTCTCCTGGGGAAAGTCCAGGAGCGGGGCTATACCCTGGTTCCCCTGCGGATGTACTTCAGGGATCAACATGCCAAAGTGGAGATTGCCCTGGCCCGGGGGAAAAAGCAGGTGGATAAACGGGAAACGATCAAACGCCGGGAACAGGAACGGGAAATGGACCGGGCCAAGAAACGGCGGTAAGTTGAAGGGATGCCGGCGCAAGGCGCCCCTACCTTTAGAATATTCAGAGAACCTCGTATGGAATGTTTTGCCAAGCTCGCCGAAAACCGGATCAAGGTGGCCATGGAGGCCGGGGAATTTGACGACCTGGAGGGCCGGGGCCAACCCCTTAACCTGGAGGAGGACAGCCACATTCCCCCGGAACTGCGCATGGCGTATAAGATCCTGAAGAATGCCGACTGCTTGCCGCCGGAGTTGGAACTGCGGAAAGAAGTCGTGCAACTGCAGGACCTGGTGGCATCCATGCCCGATGAGGCCGAAAAGCTCAAGCAGATGCGCCGGCTCAACTTTCTGGTGATGAAGCTCAACATGATGCGGCCGGTGTCGGCCCAATTGCTGGAGCACGACCTCTATACTCCCAAGGTCCTGGAACGCCTGGAGTCGAAGAAATAGCTCTCCGAGGCCGGTCCAAGGTTAGGTAGGATGCGCTCTGCGCTCCCCATTTCCCCATGAAACTGCGCTTAGACCATCCCCTGTGGCGCCGCCAGGCCCCCGCCCTGGCGCGGCGCCTGGCGCAGGCTTACCTTCTGACCTGCCCGTGCGAACTGGTGGCGTCGACGGAAGTAGAGAAGCTTATGGCCATGGGGCCGCCGGTTATCTATACCACCTGGCACTGCCACTTGCTCAGCTCGATTTTCAAGGCCCACAGGTTTACGGGGAGCCAGCCCCCCATGGTGTTGATGGCCAGCCCCAGCCGGGATGGGGAATTTATTGCGGAGGCGGCCCGAGGCCTGGGGTTCACCGTGCTCTTCGGGTCCAGGCACAAGGGCGGGCTGCAGACGCTGCACCAGATGGCGGCCTGGTTCCGCCGGGGTTATAGTTGCGGCATGATTGCCGACGGCTCCCGGGGTCCGGCCCGGGTGGCCCAAAAGGGTGTCCTCTACCTGGCCCGGGCGACCCAGGGACCTATCCTGCCAGTGGCGATGGCCGCCAGCCGCAAGCTCACGTTTAACAGCTGGGACCGGTTTGAACTGCCGCTACCGTTCAGTCGGCTGGCCTTGCTGGTGGGAGAACCGCTGCGAGTGTGGCCGGAAGACCGGGGCCCGGCTATGGCGAACCTGCGCCTGGAATTGGAAACCCGCCTAAACCGTCTTTTCCTCCAGAGCCAAGCATACTTTCCCCGGGGGAAAAAAATTTGGTAATTGCCTGCAAATTGGTCAATAAGTGGTTGCCATGTGCCGCCAATGTGTTAAATTTTAATAAAATAATTAAGGAATTGTACAATACCATGCGGTTTGAAGATTTAGACGCCCAGACACTCGACCAGATCGGGACGCCGGAAGACAACGACAAGGCCCGGGCCCTGGTCGAGAACCACCAGGTCAAGCACGGCTATCGCTTGCCTGATCGTCTGCGGGGAGTGGTCATGGAGGAGCAACCCTTCCGGGTGGAGGTCAGGATTTTAGATGACCAGCTCACGTATGTGTGCGCTTGCCCCCAGGAAGAAGGCGGGGCTCTCTGCCCCCATGTCCTGGCCTTGCTGCGGGCCTGGACCCAAGAACCGGGGAAATTTCTCAACCAGACCGAACTGAAGGAACGGTTAAAGAAATATTCCAAGCGGGAACTGTTGGACATCATCCTGGACCTGGCGGACCGGGTGGATGAAGCCCGGGATGTCCTGAAAGAAGAAGATCAGGGCCTGGACGACATCCTGGAGTCCATTGACCGGGTGATGGAGGAGGTTGCAGATGAAGCCACCTCCTTAGCCGAGGCCGAGGAAAAGCTGGGACGGGCCCAGGCGCGAGCCGACCGGTTGGCCCAGAGCGGCCGCCTGGCCGAGGCTCGCTCCATATATTTCTACCTCCTGGACAACATCCTCAGCCTGGAGGAGAAGTTCAAGAAAGAGCAAATCTTCTCCCCTGACCTGAAAAAGGAGCTGTTCGAGGAATACTGCCAGTTCATCCATGAAGACCGGCACCTGGAAAAAGAGCTGGTGCAGCAGGAGATCGAACAACTGGAGTCCCGTGCCCCCATCTCACTGGGGGAAATGGATCTGTCGGAAGTCAAGCGGGAGTTAGCCCTGCCGGGTTAAGCCACCGGACGGGTCTAAACCCCCCAGACATAAAAATCATCGCCTTTTTTACGGCCCATCCTTAGATTCGGGGATGGGTCGTTTATTTTCCGGCAGGGGTGCGGCCGGGGCAAAGCTCGGGGACGCCAGGATGGTCTTTTGATAGATGCGCAACAGCGACAGAAGGAAGGACAGGATCAGGGGTCCCAGGATAAAGCCGATCATGCCGAAATAGGTCAAGCCTCCCAGGATGCTGAACAGGATGAAGATGCTGGGGGTTTCACTGCTGCCTTTTACCAGGATGGGTTTGAGGACGTTGTCGATGACGCTCACCACCACCCCACCCCAGATAATCAGGCCGATCCCCGCGGCGATGTGCCCGGTCCAGAGGAGGTAAATCGCGCCGGGCCCCCAGATGATGGTGCTGCCCACCACCGGAATGACCGCGGCGGGGATCATCACCGTGCCCCAGAAAGCCGGCTGGGGCAATCCGAAGATCAAAAACCCCACGCCTCCCAGCGTGCCCTGGACGAAAGCCACGATCACCGTGCCCCAGAGAGTGGCCTTGATGGTGGTCTCGGTCTCCCGCAGGATCTCTTCGTTGTGGCTCGCCTCGAGGGGCGACAGCCGCTTGAGGGCCTCAATAAAGTCATCTCCCTGTAAAAACATGAAGAAGGTGATGAAGAGGACCAGCAGCAAGTCGAAAAAGAATACCGTGAAACCTTTGATCAGGCCGATGGCATTGGTGTACACGAAGGCGCTGGCTTTGGTCACCGCAGTCTGGACGATCTGCGCGAGGTCAATCTCGCCCGGGGGTAAGGGCAGGTTCAGGTGGACTAAGTAAGCCTTGAAGTCGTCGATCCTGGTGGCGACCAAATTCCAAAGCTGGCCGTTTTGCATGCCTTTGGTCACCTGGCTGGAAAAATCCAGGGCCTGGGTGGCGATGATGCCCATCAAACTGAAGAGCGGGATCAGGATAATCAGGAGCAGGATGAGGCAGGTGAGGGTCGAGGCCAAGACCTTCCAGCCCCGCAACAGGCGCGTCAGGCCGCGATACAGGGGCTTGGCGGTGAAAAATAGCACCAGGGCCATGAAGATGTCCAAGAGATAAGGCTTGATGATGAGGTATGAAAAATAGAGGACCAGGAGGGTAATGACGCCGAAAAAGAGGCGGGCGAACCGGGTGGGAAAGCCTTCCCGGTCTTCCGGGGGGGGACTGGGCAGGCAGGGCTCCGCCAGGGGGGGAGTTGCCGTCTCCGGCCGGGACTCGATTTTGGGTTCTGGTTCTTCCATGGTTAGCCAACCGCAAGCGGATTCACCAGGCAATATACGGCAAAAAAGGCGGTTTGGGAAGGTGAAAAGGATGGGAAACCATGTCTCTCGGGGAGTAATTTGTGGTAAAATGCAGATATTTCAGCCAGATGATCAAGTGGGAGGTGAGGCACGCCCGTGCGGATCGGCCCGGAGGGCTTTTTCCACCTGACCTATTGTACCAAGATTCATCCAGGTCGGGGTTGGGAGGAATTGTTCGGCAACCTGCGCCATTATCTCCCGGCTCTGAAGGCCCGGCTGGCGCCGTCGCAGCCCTTCGGCCTGGGGCTGCGCCTATCCGCGGCAGAAAGCCGGGAACTTCTGGCAGAGGACCGTTTTTCCGAATTTCAGGCTTTCCTGGCCGCCCACGATCTCTACATCTTTACCCTCAACGGCTTTCCCTACGGCGATTTGACCGGCCCGGCGGTGAAATCCCGGATATTCGCCCCGGACTGGCGCGAACCGGACCGGGTCCGCTATACCCTGGACCTCATCGAGATTCTCCGGCGGCTGCTGCCCCCGGGGGGGGAAGGGTCCATCTCGACCATCCCGTTGTCCTATAAAGCCTGGATTGTGCCCGATGACCGGGAAGCCCGGGTCCGGATGGTCCGAAACCTGGCCCGGGTTGCCGCCGAGTTGGCCCGGATCAAGGCCGCGGAAGGCAAGCTGATCCACCTGGACCTGGAGCCGGAACCCGACGGCCTCCTGGAGATGACCGGGGAGGTGGCGGATTTTTTCCGGGACTGGCTCCTGAAAGAGGGGGCCCCCATTCTGGCGGAAACCTCCGGGATCGACCTCGCGGCCGCGTCTTGCCGGCTTCTGGAGCATATCGGGGTCTGTCTGGATACCTGCCACCTGGCGGTAGAGTTTGAGGAGCCGGCCGAGGCCCTCGAAAGACTGGCGGCTGCGGGCATCAGGGTGGGCAAGGTCCAGATCACCGCGGGCCTCAAGGTGGCGCGGCCCGGAGAGACGGGGGCCCGGGCGGCTCTGGCCCGGCAATTGACGCCCTTTACCTGTTCTCCCTACCTGCACCAGGTCATCGGGCGCGACGCGGCCGGCGGCCGGGTGCAGTTCCCCGACCTGGCTCCCGCTCTGCCGCACCTGTCCGAAGGCCGCTCCCGCGACTGGCGCATCCATTACCATATGCCCCTGTTCGTGGAAAACTATCAGGGCCTGGAATCCACCCACACCGATACCCGGGCGGTCCTGGCCCTGCTCAAGGAACATAGGTTCAGCCGCCACCTGGAAATCGAGACCTATACCTGGGAGTGGCTGCCGCCGGACCTCAAGCTGGACCTGCTGGACTCCCTGCACCGGGAGTATCTCTGGGTTCTGGAGGCCCTGGGAATCAATGTATAAGCAAAAAGGGGCTACGGCCTCAACCGTAACCCCCTGGATATATCTGGTAGGCACGAGGGGATTTGAACCCCTGACCCCTACCGCGTCAAGGTAGTGCTCTCCCCCTGAGCTACGTGCCTGTAGGGTGATAGTTTCATATAACCCGTGACGTGCACGCCGTCAAGATGCCGCGGCCGCAAAGGGCAGAAAAAAAGCAGGGCGGCCGCGCCGCCCTGCCGGAATTGAGGCAATCGAGTGATTAAAGTGCTAGCGTTTTTTCAGGCGCCAGCCCGCCAGGCCCAGGTATTATAATCATAAAACCGGCCAGGAACCGTCTCCAGACCCCCGTTTTAAAACCGGGGGGCAAGCCCGCGACACCTTGACAAGACCGGGGCTAACCGGTTAAATTATGCAGATATTTTTTCCCTAAAGGAGAGGCGGGATGACTTTTCAGGAATTGTTGATGACCCTGCAGCGCTTCTGGGCCGAACGGGGCTGCGTCATCCAACAACCTTACGATATCGAGGTGGGGGCCGGCACCTTCAACCCCGCCACCCTGCTCAGGGTCTTGGGGCCGGAGCCCTGGAACGTGGCCTATGTGGAGCCCAGCCGCAGGCCCACCGACGGGCGCTACGGCGAAAACCCCAACCGCCTGCAGCATTACTATCAATACCAGGTGATCCTCAAGCCCTCTCCCAAGAATATTCAGGAACTCTATCTCGACAGCTTGAGAACGCTGGGGCTCGATCCCCTGGACCATGATATCCGCTTTGTGGAAGACGACTGGGAGTCTCCCACCCTGGGGGCCTGGGGCCTG
>JBAZKX010000074.1:0-8431 GCA_041650575.1 Desulfobaccales bacterium | reverse complement strand
CGCCCTGGCCCCGCCGGTGTTGGGGGCCATTGATCAGGCGCTGAAGATCGTAGCCCAGGAACCGGAGCGGCGGCGCTATCTTCTGGGTGAGGCCGAGACTTTCCGCCGTGATTTGCTGGCCGCGGGCCTGGATATTCTGGGGAGCGAGACCCAGATCATCCCGGTGCTGGTGGGCGACAACGCCTGCACTCTGGCCTTTGCGGCCGAACTCCGGGCCCAGGGCCTCATGGCGGTGGCCCTGCGGCCGCCCACGGTGCCGCCGGGGCGGGCCCGGGTGCGGTTTTCCCTGAGCGCCGCCCAGGGCCGGGAGGACCTGGCCCGGGCCCGGCAGACCATCGTGGCTACAGCCCGGAACCTGGGGCTGGGATGAGCAGCCTGGTCTTGCTCCATGGCTGGGGGGCCGCAGGCAGCGTCTGGGCGCGGCAGGCGGAATATTTTCAGGAGCGGCTAACGGTCCGGGCGCCCACCATCCAGGCCTGGGAGGTTGATTGGTTTACGGAATATCTGGGGGAATTGCCCCTGCAGGAATGTCTCCTGGTAGGCTGGTCCCTGGGGGGGATGCTGCTCCTGGCGGCTTTAAGCGAGCTTACGCCGGTGCGGCCGGCGGGGCTGGTGCTGGCCGGGGTGGCCCCGGTCTTTACCCGGCGCCCGGATCATCCCTGGGGGCAGCCCCCCGGGGTGGTGCGGGCCATGCGCCGGGGCTTGAAGGAAAATCAGCAGCAGGTGCTGGCGGATTTTGCCGACCAATGCCTGGCCCCGGAGGAAACCGCCTTTGTTAACCAGGTCCGGGAGGCTTTCGCCTCTCAGGACGCGGCGGCGACCCTGGCGGCCGGCCTCGATTATTTGCTGCAGGCGGACCTGCGGCCGCGGCTCTCCTGCCTGCCGGCGGGCGCGGTCATTATCCAGGGGCAGGAAGACCGGATTGTGGACCCGGCCCAGGCGCGGTTCCTCCGGGACCAGCTTCCCGGGGCCAGGCTGCATCTGTTGCCGGGGGCCGGGCATCTGCCCTTTTTGACCCAGCCGGCGGCTTTTAACCGGATTTTAGAAGCATGTTTGCCCGGGGAGGAATAAGCGGCATGGCCCATGAATCAGCCGTTTCCAAGGCGGAGAAGGCAGGAAAAGGAACTCCGGGTTGTTTAATTCTGCCGGTCTCGGTGGAGGCGGCGGAGGGTTGTTGCGGGGGAACCCCGGCCGGAGAGGCCAGGACCATCGCGCCTATCGAGCCCATGGAACTCAAGCACGGCATTAGACGGAATTTTGCCCGGCGGGCCCGGTCCTACGACCGGCATGCCTCGATGCAGCGCCTCATGGCCCAGGGCCTGGTAGCGATGCTGCAAGGGATTCCGGCTCGGGCCCGGCGCATCCTGGAGATCGGCTGCGGCACCGGTTATCTTACCCGGCTCCTGCGCCAGGCCGCTAGCGACGCCCGGCTAGTTGCTCTCGATCTGGACGCCGTCCTGGTGGAGGCGGCCCGGGAGCGCCTGGGGCCGGAGGCGGGGGTGGCGTTTCTGGTGGCGGACGGCGAGAACCCGATCCGGGGCGAATACGACCTGATCATCGGCAACGCCACTTTCCAGTGGTTCGCCCACCCCGGGGAGACCCTGGCCGCCTACTGGCGGAACCTGGCCCCGGGAGGCGTCCTGGCCTTCTCCACCCTGGGACCCGGGACTTTCCAGGAACTGGCCGGGGCCCTGGCCCGGGCCGCCCATAGTCTGAATCTGGCCGAGCCGCCCCGGATCGCCGCCCAGGGCTTCGGCGACCGGGAATCCTGGTCCCGTCACCTGCACCGGGCCGGCTTCTCCCGGGTGCATCTGAGCCGGGAACTGGTCACCCTCACTTTCCCCACGGTGCGGGATTTCCTCAAGGCCCTCCAGGCCACGGGGGCCACCAACCCCAATCCCCGCCCCTTTTCACCCCGTCTGCTGACCGCCCTCCTCGACGCCTACCAGGCGACCTATGGGGAGAACGGCGCTATCCCCGTAAGCTACGAAGTTATCTGGGCAGTGGCGCAAAGATAGTGGTCAGTGGCCAGTTGTTAGTATGGGCGAATAATCCCCCTGGCAACTGGCAACTGGCAACTGAAAACCGGCAACCGTTTTACTGCGGCTGGACCCAGATGGCCTGGGGGCCTTTATCGCCGGGTTCCTGGGCGAAGGTCACGGCCGCGCCCGGGGTCAGGTGGCCGAACTTGCCTTTCTTCACCGCATGGGCGTGAAAATAGACCTCCAGGCCGTCCTCGGTTTCGATGAAGCCGTAGTCGTCTTCCGGAAAGAGACGCGCCACTTTGCCCCGTTGGGCGGTTTCGACATGGGTCTTGACCTGCAGCTGGACTGCTTCGGAGTGCTGGGTCAGGCGGCGGTCCAGGGCGTCGAAGGCCTCAACCACGAGGGGGATGACCATTTCGCCCTGGCGTATCAGGGTGATGGTGTCTCCGGGGATATTGACCACCAGATGGACTTCGAAGGCCCCGAGCCGGTGGTGGGCGGTGCCGATGATCTCCACCCGGGCGTGGAGGATGGAGTCATGATAATGCTTTTGCAGGCGGGCCAGTTCGGCTTCAATTTTTTCCCGCCACTCGGGCAGGATCTCCAGATTTTGGCCTTCAATATGTATATCCTGGGGCAGCATAGGTACCTCCTGGGGAATAACCGCCTGGACGGTTGGGGATGGCGGTGCGCCGTTTCTCTAACCGGGGTACATATTTATTAAGAGCGATAACCGCGCTTGTCAATCGGCCCCAATATCTCCGGGCAGAGAACGCAGCCGTAGGTAAAGGAGCCGTAACAGTTTTCTCAGTTCGAACTACGGAAAACAGAAAACAGAAAACGGAAAACCAGCCTACTGGGTGCCGATGAAGAAGGGCCGGAAGGTGGACTCATCCCGCTTCAGGGCCCGGCTTAGCTTTTCGAGCATGACCTCCCGGTCCTCGGGCAGGCGGCCGGCCACGTCGAGGTAGTTGGTGTAGTGGTCGCTGGCGACCAGGGTGGGCGAGGTGATGGCCTTAAGGAGCGCCATGGTTTCGGCGAGCACCTGGTGGGGCGTGAGCATCCGAAAGCGCCCGGCCTGCACGTCGGCCAATAAAGGCGTGTTGATCTTGGGGACCAGGGTCCGCAGGCGGACCACCTGGGGCTGCATCTCGCTGATCACCCGGGCGGTCTCCCGGGCGTGGCTTTCGGAGCGCTCAGGGCCGCCCAGGCCCAGGATGACGTAGGCGTTGATCTCGAGGCCCGCGGCCCGGGCCATTTGTCCCGCCCGGACGTGGTCTTGGGCGGTGGCGCCTTTCTTCACCCGGGTCAGGATGGCGTCATCGCCGGACTCCACCCCGACGTGAAGCCGCGTTAAACCGGCCTGAGCCAGGGTGTGGAGCGCCTCCGGCCCCTGGCGCCGGATATAGTGGGACGAGCCGTAGACGGTGATCCGTTGCAGGCGGGGCAGGCGGGCGCGGGCATAGCGGCAGATGTCGGCCAGGCTTGCGGTGGGCATGGCGATGGTGTTGCCCGCGGGGAAAAACAGGGTGCGGACCCCGGGGTAGGCCGCCGCGGCCTCATCCAGGTCGGCCTTGATGTCGCCGACGGGCCGCACCTTGAACCTGACGCCGTCTTTATAGACCAGGCAAAAGGTGCAGAGGTTGTGGGGGCAGCCCACGGTGGCCTGGACGAGCAGGCTGTCGGCTTCGCTGGGGGGCCGGTATATGGGGCCTTCGTAGCGCATAGATAGTATCTTGAGAGAAAGATAATTCAACCTCATTATAACATATCCGCCAATGGGGCTTGCCGTTCGTGCCCGGACTGGCGCCCCAGGCCCGCCACCCTGATTAGTGCTGGCCCGCCGCGGCTATTAATGGTAATATGTCTATGTTATGTCTATGTCTAAACCAAGTTAGGTGTAAGCAAACGTGGAAGCCCGGCACGAATCCGTTATTTGCCCCGGTTGCGGCTGCCTCTGCGACGATCTGGACGTCACGGTCGCGGCGGGCCGCATCATCGAGGTCACCAATGTCTGCCTTTGGGGCGTCAGCCGCTTCTTCCACGCCAAGAAATTCCATCCCAAAAAAGACCGCCACCGGCTGCGGGAACCCGAGATTCGCCGACCGGAAGGCAAGCAGACGGTGTCCTTTGAGGCGGCCCTGGCCGAGGCGGCCCAGCTCCTGGGCCGGGCCCGGCGGCCGCTCATCTATGGGCTGACCAATTCCGGCGCCTGCGCCCAGGAGACGGCCCTGAAACTGGCCCGGAGCCTGCGGGCGCGGTTGGAACCCGCGGACCTGGCCTTCAAGGCCCCCTATTATCAGAGTGTCCAACGGCACGGCCTGGCTTGGGCTCCCCTGGAGGTCATCCGGGATGAGGCCGACGCGGTGCTGTTTTGGGGGGCCAACCCCATCCACTCGGCTCCCCGGCACGTGGTGCGTTACGCCGTGTTCGCCCGGGGCCGCTGCACCGAACGGGGCTACGAGGACCGGCAAGTTGCCGCGGTGGACATCTACCAGACCGAACTGGCCAAATTCTGCCCTTTATTTATTAAGATCCAGCCGGGGCAGGAACTGGATTTGCTCGAGGCGGCCGCGGCCATCCTGGCGGGGGAGCCGCCGCCCGAACCCCGGGTCAGGGGCGCCCGGCGGCTGGCCCAATTCCTGGGCCAGGGCACCTGCGGGGTGATCTTTTGCGGCCGGGGAATCAGTTACGGCCCGGCCCTGGAACTCTATGACCGGTTGGCCCGACTGGCGGCTCGGCTCAATGAGCGGGCACGCTGGTTTATCTTCCCCCTGTCCGGAGATTTCAACTCCAGCGGCCTCTACCACCTGCTGCTCAACGAAGTGGGACAGGCTGGCGCGCCGGACTTCGGGGCCGGCGAGGTGGCGGTCCACACCACTCCGGTGGATTTCCGGGAGGTGGACGCGCTTCTGGTGACCGGCGCGGATCTCTTGTGGTTTCTGCCGGAGGAGCAGGTGACGGACCTGAAACGCCGCCAGGTGCCCATTGTGGCCTTGAGCCCTTTCGCCAATAAGACCACCGGCCAGGCCGCGGTGGTCTTGCCCACGGCCCTGGCGGGAGTGGAGACCATGGAGGTGGCCTACCGGATGGATGGCTTGCCGCTGGTGCTGAAACAACTGGTGCCGTCGGATTTGCCCGCGGATCACCAGGTGCTCACGGACCTGGGGCGGTTGATCGGGGGATAAGACTGCGGTATGAAGTCCCCATCCAGTATTAGCATAAATTGGATGGCATTATTTTTGTCCAGCACTGCCAAAAAGCGATTTTTTAAAGTCCCCCTTTGAAAAAGGGGGATTTAGGGGGATTTTGAGGGCTTATAAAATCCCCCTGCCCCCCTTTGGGAAAGGGGGTAAAAGCCTTGAGTTTAACTGTCATCGGAGCCTCGCGCCATGCGCCTGAAAATTGCCGGAGGACGCCTGTTTGACCCTGCCTGCGGTTGGGACGGGGAGGTGGGGGACCTCTTCATCCGGGACGGCCGGATAGTGGCGCAACTTGGCGAAGTGGACGCGGTGATCGAGGCCCGGGGCCAGGTGGTGGCGCCGGCGGGAATCGAGGTGCGGGGCCAGGTGGCCACCTATGGCCTGGACTTCCTGCGGTTGACCAACAGGGGTCCCTCCCTTCAAGAGTTGGGCGAGAGCTACGCCCTGCTGGGATATACCCACGTTCACGAACCGCTGTTGACGGCCTGGACCGCGGGTTACGTCCAACGCCAGTTGGCGGGCCTGCCGGTGGTGGACACTTCCGCCTCCCTGGTCCTCAACCTGCGGGAACTGGACCTTTGGCTGAGCTCACCGGAACATCTTCAGGAAATCGGACAAACCCTGCGCTTTCTGCTGGAAGCGACGCGTTCGCTGAATTTCCGGGTGGTGGAGCCCTTTGTCCGCTACCGCCAGGATTTTTATGCCCACCGTGCTATTGATCTCGACCGGGCTCTGGTGATTCTAGCCGACCTGGCCCGGACGACCGGGGCGCGTTTGATTCTGGAGGCCTCTCCCGAAGTGCTGCGGGCCGGTCTGCCGGACCCCGCGACCTTTCATCTGGCGGCCCTGGGACCGGCTCTGACCGACGATGACCTAATTACCGCGGCCCTGGGCCATCTGGCGGCGGGGGCCACGGGCGACCTGGGGCTGATGACTGCCCCACCTCAATCGGGGTCGCCGCGGCTGCCGGTGCGGATCGATTTGGGGTGGTACCGCGCTCTGGACCTCAATCCGCCGCCGGATGAGGCCGCGGGCCGGCGGGCCCTGGCCCTGGCCCTGGATTATCAGGGCTCGGGGCTGGCCTTTTCCGGGGCCGGCCAGGCCCTGGCGCCCGTGGGCGACTATCCCCGGATGTTTGCCTGGCTGGGGGACCGGGCGGCTCGCCGCCGGGATTGGGGTGAAGTCCTGGGAGCCCGGGAGTATACGCTCTCGGAATGGCTCTGGGCCACCCGCACCCTGCCGGCTCGGCTGCTGGGCCTTGAAGATCGGGGCCGGTTGACCCCGGGGGCCCGGGCCGATGTGGCGATCTACGACCTGCCGGCCGAGGCTCCTCCCAGCCAATGGCAGCGGGGTCTGGGCCGCTGCCGCACCCTGCTGAAGGCGGGGGAGGTGGTGGTGGATAACTTCAGCTTGGTGCACCCGGAGGTGGCTCGGGCTACTTATTACCGGAAAACCGAGGCCGAGGCCACCCCAATGCTGGCGGAAATTTGCCAGTTCCAGAGTCGCCGGTGGGAAAACCTCTGGGTCCCGGCGGAGTTGGGCGGACCCTGGGTGGGGCTGTAAGATATGGCGACCGCCGATGAAATTCGGGAATTTTTGCCCGGCACGGATTGTGGACAGTGCGGGATGACTTGCGCCGGGTTTGCCGAACTGCTCCTGGTCCGGGAACGCGCCCCGGAGGACTGCGCGGTCCTCCACGAGCCCGACTATGCCGGTTTCATCGAGGCCTTGCACGAACTTCTGGGGCCTGCGGCCGCAGGGATGCGCATCGACCCGGAAAAATGCAACGGCTGCGGCATCTGTGTAGCCATGTGCGAATACCACCTGGGGAACTGCGCCGCCGCCCGCCTGGGCCAAGGGCCCCGGCTGACGGACCGGGTGGTCTTCCGCATGGTCAACGGCACCGGGATGGTGGTGCACCAGGAACTCTGCACCCGCCTGGTCCAGGCCGCGGAGAAGTGCAGCAAGTGCGCGGAGCATTGCCCCACGGAGGCGATTGAGTTGTTTTAGGAATCAGCGGTTAGCAGTTAGCAGGAAAGATAACCCAAAACCCAGAACCCAACCATGACCGAGACCATAAACCTTCAGGAGTTGGACCCTCTTTTTAAGGACGAAGTGGCCGCGGAGCCCGGCTGTCAGCATCTGCGGCGCTGTTTTGGCTGCGGGGTCTGCACCGCCACCTGTCCGGTGAGCGAGCTTGTCCCCGGCTTCAGCCCCAGCCAGATCATCCGGCAGATCCTTTACGGCCAGCGGGCGGCCTTACTGGGGTCACCGACGCTCTGGTATTGCGCCCGCTGCGCCCGCTGCTCCTTTCAGTGCCCCCAGGACGTGCGGTTTCTGGATATCATCCAGGGCCTGAGGAACCTGGCCGTCCGGGACGGGGTGGTCAGTGCGGAGCGGCTGGCCCGACTGGAGCGGGGCGAGGCGCTGATCCAGGAACTGCGGCGGCGGCTGATCGGCGAGATCTTGTCCGGGCCCGAAACCAAGGAAGTGAAAGAGAGCCTGGCCCGGTTAACCGGGGAATTGGAGTAACGTGACGTTGCTCAGGGCAACCTGACATATTATGCCATCCCCGTAGGGGCGACCGGGTCGCCCCTACACGAAGGCGTTAAGGGGCAGCGGGGTGCCGGCCTGAAGCCAGGGCGGACACGCAGGTCCGCCCCTACAATCCGTAGAGTCGTGTTAAGGAACAGGTGCTCACGATGGCCTTTATCCGGCCATTAGATCGGGTGGCCCATCCCCGGGTGCTGGTGGTGGGCGGCGGGATCGCGGGCATGCAGGCGGCCCTGGAAGTGGCGGCCGCAGGGCTGCCGGTGACCCTGGCCGAAGCGGGCCCCGCGCTCGGCGGCCAGATGGCGCAGTTGGATAAGACTTTCCCCACCAACGACTGCGCCATGTGCATTCTCAGCCCCCGGATGCTGGAGATCTCCCGCCACCCCTTGATCACCATCGCCACCTCCACCCGGGTCATCGAGGTCCGGGGCGAGGCCGGGGACTTCCAGGTCCTCTTGAGCCGCAGCCCCCGGTACGTGGAGGTGAGCGCCTGCTCCGGCTGCGGCGACTGCGCCCGGGTCTGCCCAGTGAAGATGCCGGACCCGTATAACCTGGGGTTGAGCGAGACCAAGGCCATTCACGTGCCCTTTCCCCAGGCCGTGCCCCAGGCGGCCTATATCGACCCGGCGGCCTGCCGGGTTTTCCGGGGGAAGAAATGCTCGGCCTGCGCCAAGGTCTGCCAGGCCAAGG
>JBAZKX010000073.1:0-8499 GCA_041650575.1 Desulfobaccales bacterium | reverse complement strand
CTATGTGCGACAAGGCCCGGGCCGAGGGCCTCGAGACCGTCTGGGACCGGGCCGCGGCCCAGGAGCCCCAGTGCGGCTTCTGCGAGCTGGGGCTTTCCTGCCGCATCTGCGTCATGGGCCCCTGCCGTATCGATCCCTTCGGGGACGGCCCCCAACGGGGCATCTGCGGCGCCGACGCCCACATCATGGTGGCCCGGAACCTGGCCCGCATGGTGGCCGCGGGCGCGGCCTCCCACTCCGATCACGGCCGGGACCTGCTGGAGACCCTCCTCGCGGTGAGTGAGGGCCGGGCCCCGGGGTATCAGATTGCCGACGCCGCCAAGCTGGACCGCCTGGCCGCGGAGTTCGGGGTGGCCGCGGATCTGGCCCCCCTGGCCAAGGCCAAGGAGTTGGCCCTGGCTATGATGGAGGAGTACGGCATCAAGAAGGGCTATCTCACCTTCACCCGCCGCCTGCCCGCGGCCCGCCTGGAGAAATGGCGGGCTCTGGGCATTGAACCCCGGGGGGTGGACTGGGAAGTTACCGAGATGATGCACCGCACTCACATGGGGGTGGACAACGACCCCGTCAACCTCCTGGTCCAGGCCCTGCGGGTGTCCTTATCGGACGGCTGGGGCGGCTCCATGATCGCCACCGAGGTCTCCGACGTCCTCTTCGGCACCCCCAAGCCCGTGGCCTCCCAGGTCAACCTGGGCGTCTTGAAGGCGGATCAGGTCAATATCATCCTCCACGGCCACTCGCCTCTGGTCTCCGACACCGTGGCCCAGGCGGCCCAGGACCCGCAACTGTTGGCCCGGGCCCGGGAACTGGGGGCCGCGGGCATCAACCTGGCGGGCCTGTGCTGCACCGGCAACGAAGTCCTCATGCGCCGGGGCATCCCTATGGCCGGGAACCACCTGGTCCAGGAACTGGCCCTGGTCACCGGCGCGGTTGAGGCCATGGTGGTGGATTACCAGTGCATCATGCCTTCTTTGGGCGACCTAGCCGCCTGCTACCACACCAAATTCTACACCTCCTCCCCCAAGGCCAAGTTCCCCGGCGCCACCCATCTGCCCTTCTCCCCGGAAAACGGCCAGGCCCTGGGCCGGCAGTTGGTGGCCCAGGCGGTGGAAGACTTCGCCCGGCGGCGTCCCGAACGGGTGCTCATTCCCGTTGCCCCGGTGTCCCAGATCAGCGGCTTCTCCGTGGAAGTCATCCAGGCCGCCCTGGGCGGCACCTGGGAACCCCTGTTGAACGCCGTCAAGGCGGGCCAGGTTCGGGGCGCGGTGGGCGTGGTGGGCTGCAACAACCCCAAGGTGGTCCATGATTACGGCCATACCACCCTCACCAAAAAGCTCATCGAGGCCGACATCCTGGTCCTGGACACCGGCTGCGCCGCGGTGGCCCACGCCAAGGCGGGCTTCAAACAGCTTGAGGCCGCGGCCCTGGCCGGCCCGGGCCTCAGGGCCGTCTGCCAGGCCCTGGGTATTCCCCCGGTCCTCCACATGGGCTCCTGCGTGGACAACACCCGCATCATCAACCTGGTGGCCGCCCTGGCCCAGGCTTTGGGGGTGGATCTGGATCAACTGCCGGTGGCCGCGGCCGCGCCGGAGTGGTACTCCGAGAAGGCCGCCACCATCGCCTGCTATGCCGTAGCCTGCGGCATCTATACGGTCCTGGGGGTGACGCCGCCGGTCCTGGGCAGCAGCGCGGTCACCGACTTGCTGCTCAACGGCCTGCAGGGACCCCTGGGCGCCACCTTCGCGGTGGAGCCGGACCCGGCCAAGGCCGCGGACCTCATCATCAGCCACGTGGAGGCCAAACGCAGGGCCCTGGGCCTGGAAGCGAGGTAAAGCTCAGGCAGGGTGCGCATTGCTCACCTCCATTGCCTATGATTCGCTATTGGTCGAAATGAAGCGGTATCAATAGCCTTTTGGAGATATTCAGGTGGCCAACGAATTCGACAAGCTGGGTCCAAAAGATTTTATCACCGGGTGCCTGGTAATTATTGTCGCGTTATTCATGGTTCCCATCCTGGTACTTATCTTTAAGTTAAGTATCTATCTTGCGGTGCTTATCGGCGTAATTTTGGCCGTGGTCCTGGCCACCGCCTTGTTGGGCAAGGTTATAAGACTCATCTTTTTCAAAAATCGATCGAATGATCAGAATAAAGATGACCAATAAAACGGCTATTCTTATAGCCGCATCAAGATTTACCGGGGCAGTGCCCCGTTTCGGACCGGGATGAGCTTGCCTTGGCGGGTCCGCCTCCGCAAAAGTCATTGACAAAAGCCCGCCAAAAAAGATAGTAATTATAAAATTGGGTCCTAAATTATCCCAGGAGGAAAAGAATGGCTGAACCCCTTCAGGTAAGCGACGCTGATTTCGAACAGGAAATCCTGAAGTCCGATATGCCGGCCTTGGTGGATTTTTGGGCAGCCTGGTGCGGTCCCTGCCGGGCTATCGCCCCGGTGGTGGAAGAATTGGCCCGGGATTATGCCGGCAAGATTAAAGTGGCCAAGATGAACGTGGACGAAAATGCTAAAACCCCAGGCAAATACGGTATCAGGGCGATCCCGACCCTGATCGTCTTCAAAGGGGGTCAGGTGGTGGAACAGATGACCGGCGCCGTCTCCCGTTCCATCATCGAAAACGCCTTGAAAAAAGCCCTCTAAGCATCGGTTAAGCATGCCTGCGTGGGATTATGATCTAGTCATTATTGGCGGTGGCCCTGCCGGCCTCACTGCGGGCATCTATGCCGGCCGGGCCCGGCTTTGCGCCATCCTCCTGGAAAAGCTGATCCACGGCGGTCAGATGATGACCACCGACATCGTGGAAAACTATCCGGGGTTTCCCGAGGGCATTACCGGCTACGAACTCGCGGACCGCATGCGTAAGCAAGCGGAACGCTTCAAGCTCCTGATCAAAAGCGCCGAAGTGCGCGAGATTATTCCCGGCAACCCGCTGCATACCGTGGTCCTGGAAGACCGGCGAGTGACCACCCCGGCGATCATCATCGCCACCGGAGCCAAATACCGGACCCTGGGGGTCCCGGGGGAAGACCGGCTCACCGGCCACGGCGTCAGCTTCTGCGCCACTTGTGATGGGGCCCTCTATCGGGGTCACGAAATCGCCATGGTGGGCGGCGGCGACAACGCCCTGACCGAGGCCCTTTTTCTGGAACGCTTCGCCAAAAAAATCCACCTGATTCATCGCCGCGATCAGTTTCGAGCGTGCAAATACCTGCAGGAACGCGTCCTTGAGATAGCCAAGGTGCAGGTCCATTTAGACACCGTGGTCACCGAATGCAAAGGCCAATCCGAACTGGAAGCCCTGGAATTGCGCAACGTCAAGACCGGGGAACAGTCCACCCTGCCGGTGACGGGAGCCTTCATCGCCATCGGCATGGTGCCCAACACCGCCTGGCTCGGCGACCTTCTACGGCTGGACAAATGGGGTTTCATCTTAACCGGTCCGGCCATGGAGGCCGGCATCCCGGGCATCTTTGCCGCCGGGGATGTGCGCTCCAAATGGGAAAGGCAGATTTCAACCGCCGTGGGTGACGGCACCGTTGCCGCCATGGCCGTGGAAAGATACCTTGAAACCCTTAAGAACGGGTGAATTATGAAACACAAAACCTTTGCCAAGATCCTTCTGCCCTTGGTTTTTCTTACCTTCACCTTGGGTTGCTCCACGGTCGGCGGCTGGTTCGGCAAAAAGAAAGATACCGATAAGCCCCCAGAGGTTTTGGCCGCCGAAGGCCTCAAGGATCTGAAGAAAAAGAATTACGAAGACGCCATCGAGACCTTCGAAAAAGTCCGGGACCGCTACCCGTATAGCGACCAGGCCATGCTGGCTCAAATCAAGGTCGCGGATGCCTATTTTTTCAAAAAGAAGTATGAGGAGGCCGTCCAGGCCTACCGGGAATTCGAAAAGCTCCATCCCACCAATAAGGCCGTACCCTATTGCATCTTCCGGGAGGGTCAGAGTTACTATCGCCAGCGCTCCACCATCGACCGGGATCAGACCTATACCCAGAAGGCCATCGAGGAATTCAAGCGCTTGAAGCAGAAATTTCCCGACAGCGAATATATCACCAAGGCGGACCACTATCTAGCACGCTGCCGCCAGGATCTGGCCGAACACGAATTCTATGTGGCCGAGTTTTACTATCGCACCAAACGCTACCAGGCTGCTATCGATCGCTACCAGGCCTTGATGCAGGACTATCCCGAATTTCCCAAGAATGCCGAAGCCAAGGAACGCATCCAGCAGTGTCAGGAGACTTTGGCCGCCGAGAAAAAACCACCCGGAATTTTCTCCGGCGTGGCCAACCTCTTCGACGCCAGGTGGTAATAATTTTTCAGGGGGTCGGCTGACTCCGGCCTCCGCTCACCTCCCCAATCCTTCTGCTTTTGCCTGAAACCAAAAACTGCAAACTGAAAACCGCTTTTGTGATATTTATCACTTGCGTCCCTCGCCTCGGTCATGGTAATAAACATTTGATCTAGAAGAAACCAAGGCTGGTTCAGATGGGAGCCGCCAGGGGCCGCAGACTCAGGGTTTGCCTATGGCGGGCCAGGGTTTGCGGCCCAGACCTCGGCGATGCGCCTAAATTTTTCATGAAGTGAGGAGAGTCACGTATGTTCGAAATAGTGGAGCATCAAACAATTAAAGAAATAACGGCTAAAAGGACTGGATCATGAGGATTAATACGCTGGACGATTTAAAGGCGGTGAAAGAGGAGGGGGTAAAGCTCACTTACCCCGAGAAGATCAAAATCATGGTAGGGATGGCCACCTGCGGCATTTCCGCGGGCGGCGACAAAGTTTACCAGGCTCTGGCCAAGAAAGTTGCCGAGCTGGGAGTGGACGCGGCGCTGGAAATGACCGGCTGCATCGGTTTTTGCCAGCGGGAACCCCTCGTGGATGTGATTTATCCCAACAAGGTGCGTCTTACTTATGAGCGCATGACCCCGGAGAAGGCGGAGGGCTTGGTGGAGGCCCTCAAAGAGCAGCAAATTTATCCGGAGAATCTCCTCTGCCGGATTGATCAAGAGGAGTTGCTCATTGACGGAAAGTTTAAGGTTTACGCCAATCCGAAGCCGGTGGAATTGCCGGTGGAAGTAACCAAGTATGAGGAAGTGCCCTTTTTCAAAAAACAGGTAAAAATTGCTCTCCGGAATTGCGGCTTCATTAATCCGGAGCGCATCGAGGAATCTATTGGCCGGGGCGGCTATCAGGCCTTGTATCAAGCCTTGAAGGAGATGACCCCGAAAGAGGTCATTGACACAGTCAAGAGTTCAGGGCTGCGGGGCCGGGGCGGCGGCGGCTTCCCCACCGGCTTGAAGTGGGAATTCTGCTATAACAACGCCAGTGACATGAAATACGTCATCTGCAACGCCGACGAAGGCGACCCGGGGGCCTTTATGGACCGGGGCATTCTGGAAGGCGATCCCCACGCCGTCGTGGAGGGCATGGCCATCGGCGGCTATGCCGTGGGAGCCAAAGAAGGATACGTTTACTGCCGGGCCGAATATCCCCTGGCGCTGAAACGTTTGGAGAAGGCCATTCAGCAAGCCGAAGAACGCGGCCTTTTGGGAGATAACATTTTCGGCACGGATTTTTCCTTCCGGCTCAAAATTCGGGAGGGCGCCGGGGCCTTCGTGTGCGGCGAAGAAACCGCGCTGATCGCCTCCATCGAAGGCAAGGTGGGAGAACCCCGCCAGCGTCCCCCCTTCCCGGCCCAATCCGGCCTCTGGGGCAAGCCCACCATCATCAATAACGTCAAGACCTGGTCGCATATCGCGCCTATCATCGCCCGGGGCCCCAAGTGGTATACATCTTTTGGGACCGAAAAAAGCCCGGGCACTACGGTCTTTGCCCTGGTGGGCAAGATCATCGATGCGGGCCTGGTGGAAATCCCCCTGGGCACCACCCTGCGGGAGATGATCTATGACATCGGCGGAGGCATCGCGGGCGGCAAGAATTTTAAGGCGGTCCAGACCGGCGGGCCTTCCGGCGGGTGCATTCCCGCCCAATATCTGGATACCCCGGTGGAATACGACACCCTCGGAGCTTTGGGTTCCATCATGGGTTCCGGCGGCATGATCGTCATGGATGAGCGCGACTGCATGGTGAACGTGGCCAAATACTTCCTGGACTTCACCAAAGAAGAATCCTGCGGTAAATGCACGCCGTGCCGGGAAGGGACCGTTCGCCTCCTGGAGATGCTGGACGCCATCACCGAGGGACATGGCAAACCTGAAGACCTTGACCAACTAGTCGAGATGTCCCAAACGATCAAAGATGGTTCCTTGTGCGGCCTGGGGCAGACCGCCCCTAATCCCGTCCTCACTACCATCAAATACTTTCGGGATGAGTACGAGGCCCACATTAACCAAAAGAAATGTCCCGCGAGGGTTTGCAAAGCCCTGATCACCTTTAAGGTGGACGAAGCCAAATGCAACGGCTGCGGGCGCTGCCGTCTGGTGTGCCCGGTGGAAGCCATTGAGGGAGCCAAAAAAGAAATCCACAAGATTTTTCAAGATAAATGCATCAAATGCGGGACCTGTTTCGACCGCTGCAAGTTCGACGCCATCATTGTCGAATAAACGAGGGATATAATGGTAAAACTAACGATCAACGACAAAATGGTTGAAGTTCCTGAGGGCACCACCATACTGCAAGCCGCCCGCCAGGAAGGCATCAAGATTCCCACCCTCTGTTATTACGAGGCGATCAAGCCGTACGGCGGCTGCCGCCTTTGTGTGGTTGAAGTCACCGCCGGCCCTCGCACCAACCTGACCGCCTCCTGCGCTTATCCCGTAGCCGAGGGGATCAAGGTGCAGACCGATACCGAACGGGTTATGAAGGTGCGCCGGCTGGTCATCGATCTGTTGTGGTCCCGGAGCCCGGATCTCCCCATCCTCAAGTCCATCGCCCATGAGTTGGGGGTACAAGAACCCAGCTTTAAGCTGGGGGACAGCCAGTGCATCCTCTGCGACCTCTGCACCCGGGTATGCTCTGAACTCGAGCATTTGGGCGTCATCGGCATGACGGGCCGCGGTTCCAAACGCGAGGTGCTTTCCCCCTTTGGGGAACTGTCGGAAAAGTGCCAGTCCTGCGGCGCCTGCGGTTTTGTCTGCCCCACCTCTTATATCCACGAAGTGGTCCAGATCCCCGCGCCGTGCACCCTGACCTGCCCGGCGGGCGTCAACGCCCAGGGTTATGTGCAGCTGATCAATCAGGGCAAGTACCAGGACGCGGTGCAACTCGTTATGGAGAAGCTGCCGCTGGTCGGGACCTTGGGGCGTATCTGTCCGCATCCCTGCGAAGGCGAGTGCCGGCGCCAGATTGTGGATGAGCCGATTTCCATCTGCAACCTAAAGCGCTTTGCCGCCGACCAGGTGGACATGAGAAAAGTGAAGATCGCGGTGGCCGAGCCTCGCTCGGAAAAAGTAGCTATCATCGGCGGTGGTCCCGCGGGTCTGTCCTGCGCCTACCACCTGGCCCGCCGGGGCTACAAACCCACCGTTTTTGAGGCCCTGCCGAAAGCGGGGGGCATGTTGCGGGTGGGCATCCCGGACTACCGCCTCCCCAAGGACACCTTGGACGAGGAGATCGACGGCATCCTGAGGCTCGGGGTCGAGCTCAAGCTCAACAGCGCCATGGGTCGCGATTTTACCCTGGAAAGCCTCTTTGCTGATGGCTATAAAGCCGTATTTCTGGGCGTAGGCTGTCACGTGGGCATGGGCCTGGGTATCCCGAACGAGGACGCCGAAGGGGTGATGCAGGGGGTGGACTTCCTCCGCAAATATACCGTGAAGGCGCCCTTCCAGCTGGGCAAGAAGGTGGCGGTCATCGGCGGCGGCAACGTAGCCATCGACGTGGCCTGCTCCGCCTTGCGCCTGGGCTCCAAAGTGACCATCGTCTATCGGCGCTCCCGGGACGAGATGCCGGCCCATCCGTGGGAAGTCGAGCAGGCCCTCTGCGAAGGCGTGGAAAACATGTACCTGACGGCCCCCTTGGCCATCAAGACCGAAAACGGGAAGGTCAGCGCCCTGCAGTGCCAGCGCATGGAACTGGGTGAGCCGGACGCCTCGGGCCGCCGCCGCCCGGTCCCGGTGGCCGGTTCCGAATTCGACATCCCGGTGGACATGGTCATCCCGGCCATCGGCCAGCGGACTGACGCCCCGTATCTCAAAGACCACGGCATCGAAGTCAGCAGAAAGGGCACCATTGTAGTGGATAATGTCACGCATGAGACTTCCCGTAAGGGAGTCTTTGCGGCCGGGGATTCGCAAACCGGGCCGTGGATTGCCATCGGCGCCATTGCCGGCGGCGAGGAGGCGGCTGAGTCCATTGATCGCTATCTCCAGGGAGTTGACCTCAGAGAAGGCCGCATGGAGAAGCGGACCCGCCATCATCGCCCCAGATCGTTCCCGGTAGGCGGGGTGGTCGCGCCCCGGGTGGCGATGCCCACCTTGCCGCCCGAATATACCTGCTCCTGCTTTGACGA
>JBAZKX010000072.1:0-8564 GCA_041650575.1 Desulfobaccales bacterium | reverse complement strand
TATGCATACATTCTTACCTACCAGCCCTAAGCTGTCAAGTTCGAGGCGGCTGTGTGTCAATAGCACGTACGGATATCCGGTTTTGCTCAGGGGCGGCTGAGATTTTTCCGAGCCGTCGTATTCGCAACCCCTTCCGGCCCCGTTGCCCCGTGAAAAAGGGGTTGACGGGGTGCGGCGGATAGGGTACTAATTCGTCAAATCCATCTGGCAGGGATGATTATCGGTTCATGATGAGACGTGTGGCGGTTGCGTGTTTGGGGTTATTTCTGCTGGGTGGCATGCTGGGTTGCGGCGGCAGGCCGGTGGCTCTGCCCGTCCAGCCAATGGCGGCCCCGGAGCCGGTTCGGACGGAGAACAACGATCAGGCCCGGCTCAAAGAAGCGCTCACCGGGCGTGAGCTTTCCCCCGAAGAAGTGGCGGACCTGAGCGACCGCCTCCTGGCGGACGATAAGTCCCTCAGCGACCAGGAGACCATGGCTCGCCTGGAGTTGGTGATCCTCAAGGCCATGAAAGGACCGGATAAAACCTCTCGGTCGGTCCTCTGGCGTAATCTGGGCATCATCCATTACCACCAGAAGAAGTATAAGGCGGCCCAGCACGACCTGCAGTCCGCCAACGAACTCAATCCCAAGAACGCCCGCACCCATTATTACCTGGCCTGTCTGTTCGCTAACCAGGGCAAAATTTATGAAAAACAGGGGAAGAAAAAGCTCTCCCGGCAGCAGTTCAAGCGGGCGTCCATTGAAATGGAACTGGCCCGCAAGATTGAGCCCAGCAACTCCCTGTATAAGCAAGATCCGAAGCAAATCATTCAACAAGAGAACGGGAAATGAAGATTGCCTGCCCCTATTGCGGTAATGATACGGATTTCTACGAAGTCGCGGAAGGGGTGACCATCACCACGTTTTACGTGCAGAACGAAGACGGCAGCTTCTCTGCGGTGAGCGACGATTCCGAGATTCAGGGGGAGGTGCGCCTCTTTTGCGGGGAATGCCACAAAGAACTCAAGGAATACCACGAACACTTCCTGGATATGCTGTTTTAGACCAGGTTCTGGCCCGATTTCCCCATGAATCCAGAAATTAACCCGGCGGTCCCCGGCTACGGCGGCAGAGGTGGCCATGCCTGAACTGCCCGAAGTGGAGGTCATCCGCCGGGGTCTGGCCCCGCTTCTGGAGGGGCGCCGGTTCCTGGGACTGAAGCTGGGAGATAAGCGCCTGCGGCAGCAGTCCGCTCCCCAGGAACTGCGCCGGTGGGTGGTGGGACGGCGCCTCGAAAAACTTAAGCGCCGGGGCAAATACCTCTGCTTCCACCTGGAAGGCGGAGTGACCCTGCTCATCCACCTGGGGATGACCGGCCGCCTCCTGGCAGGACCGCCCCCCTCGCCTGCCCTGCCCCATGTTCACCTGGTGTTTGAAGTCGAAGGCGGGGTTAATCTATACTTCCAGGACGTCCGGCGTTTCGGCCAGGTGTTGGTCTTTCCGCCCGGGGTCGAGCCTGCGCCCCTGGCCCAGGTGGGAGCCGAGCCCTTTTCTCCCGCGGTGACCGCGGAATGGCTGTTGACCCAGGCCCGGGGACGCCGCCGGCCCATCAAGAACTTCCTGCTGGACGCCCGGGTGATGGCCGGCATCGGCAATATCTATGCCTGTGAAATCCTCTTTGCCGCGGGCCTCCACCCTGCTGCCCCGGTGGGCCGCCTAACTCTCCCGGACTGGGACCGGGTGCTGCGCCAGACCCGGCGGATTCTCAAGCAGGCCATTTCCAAAGGCGGGACCACCGTTTCCGACTACCTCAACAGCCGCGGAGAAAGCGGTCTTTTCCAGTTGGAACTCAAGGTGTACGGGCGCGAGGGCTTACCCTGCGGCCGCTGCGGCGCGCCCATCGTCCGCCTGGTCCAGGCGGGGCGTAGCACCTTTTTCTGTCCGGGGTGCCAGCCGGAATCAGACTGAACCAATCATACCGCCGGGGATTCCGGGGGCGGCTATTTTTCCTTAAGCCCCTGCTCGGCCGCCTTCTGGCGCTTCAAGGCATCCTGACGGCGCTTTTCGGCGTCTTGCAGGCGTTGCCCGGTATTTTCCTGGCGTTTCTGGATATCTTCCAAAGTTTGCCATTGCTCTTGCCGCTTCTGCTGTAACTTTTGATACTCCTCATCGGTTAACTGCTTCGAGCCTTGCTGGGCATAAACTGGAGACGTAAGCCCGAGACTTCCGGGAATTGCCAGAACTCCCGCCAGGATTATCGCCCCTACTGCCGTCAGTTTTTTCATAGCGCCTTCCTCCGTGTGCCTGTGATACCCGGCTGGATAATGACCGCTGATCTGCCGACTTTGCCCCAAGTATAATCTAAGAATCAGGGCCTTGATCGGCAACCGGGAAAATGCCCTCCTGAGCGCAATCCTGCGAAGATATTCCAAGAGATACGGTCAGCGCGGTAAAGCGATCTGGACAAACGGAGGTTGGAAATTAGCAGATATTCCCGGCACCTCATCGAAGTCTAGGCTTCAACCCTGGGACACCCATGCTCCGATTTCAAGGGCACCCCCCAAAACCCTCACTTTGCCCCGATTATCGCCACCGCTTTCGTCTCAGGCGTTTTTCTCCCGGTGCTCCTCATAGCGGCATTGTTCTTTCGAGCCCCGCCGGCGATAAAATTTTTTTAGGCGTTTACGGATGTTAGCCCCCTCAGTGCCCATTTGGGCCAGGATAAATTCCGTCAAGGGGGTCAACTCCTCGTGGGCCATGATCTCGGTGCGCTTATTGCGCTTCATCTTGCATCCTCAGTTCTTTTTCCCACTGAGAATTCAATTTTCATGCCGAAACCGGGAACGCCAAATGAGGGTGACGCCGCGTAATTAATCAGGCAAGTAAATCCAGGTTGGTTCTCCCCCCTAGAAAAAGGAATTACGCGCCGGGTATGCCAAACCTGGCTCGATTTATCAGCGCGACTTTAGGCGCTCCAAACCAATCGACAGAAGTTCTCCATGAACCGGCGGAATTCCCGGCCCATGGCCTCCTCCTGGGCCACCGCGGCAGCCACCATGGCCTCGGGGTCCGCGCCCGAGCCGGCCAGGGCCCATTCGCCGTCATGCTTGAGCCAGCCGGCCACGTCCACGGCTGCGGCATGGTTATCGAACTGCAACCCCACCACCCGGGGATTGTCGTCCAGCCCCAGGACCTCCACCGGCGCTACGTCCGACCGGGCCAGGATGCTGAGACCTGCGGGCACCGGCGGCAACACCCCCTGGCCATGCCACTTAAACAGGTTGAGCCGGGATGGCAACCCCTGGAAAACCGGGTGGGCCACCCCCGCCGGGGTCAGTTCCCCGGTGATAAAACCTACGGATTTCTTGGGCAGGGGTCCCACCCGGCACCCCAGCACGTCGCCCAGCAACTGGTGTCCCAGGCAAAACCCCAGGTAACCTTTCCCCGCGGCAATGGCATCCCGGATGCGGGCCTTCAGGGGAACCAGGTAGGGAAACTGCTGCTCTTCGTCCACATTGGGAGACCCACCCAGCACCACCAGGCCGCCGAAGGCGTCCAGCGAGGGCACGGGCTCCTGCCAGGCCTGCGCCACCCGGAAGTTGATCTCCGCCTCCAGGAGTGCCGCCAACAGGTGCTGTCCGGGGCCTTCCCAATCCATATGCTGCACGATCAACAGGCTTTTTGCCGCCACAAGCGCTTACCTCCTGAAAAAATGGTCCGGCCGCGGGGGCCGCCCATAGCGTGATATTATAGCCGGGGACCGGCGGGCGCCGCCAGGGAATACTGTTTTCAGTTAAGATAAAACGGATGTCAATGAGTGGCAATATGGTACATTATCCGGGGAGGAGAACCAGGCGGATGGCGGATTGGCAGGCGAGCGACGGTCTGAAATATTATCGCAGCCCCGGGCTGGCCGCGTGTCCGGATGTGGCCCACGGATTTTTCACCCGTCGCGGCGGCGTGAGCACCGGGGTTTATGAAAGCCTCAATGTCAGTCTGGCGGTGGGGGACCGGCCGGAGGCGGTGCACGAAAATCAGCGCCGCCTTAAGCAAGCCCTGGGGCTCAAGGCCCTGGCCGGGGCGGTGCAGGTACACGGCGGCCGCGCCGCGGTGATCACCGCCGCCGACCAGGTCGGGGCCGAGGACCTCCCGGAGGTGGACATCCTGGTCACTACCGTTCCCGGCCTGGGCCTGCTCATCAGGCAGGCGGACTGCCAGGCGGTAATGCTTTATGATCCGGTCCGGCGGGTGGTGGCCAACGTCCACTGCGGCTGGCGGGGGCACGTCGCCAATATCCTGGGCGAAGCCGTTAGCCTGCTGCTCTCCAGGTTCGGTTCCCGCGCTCAAGACCTTTACGCCGCGGTGGGACCCAGTCTGGGTCCCTGCTGCGCCGAATTCAAGAACTTCCGCCAGGAATTCCCTCCGGCCCTGTGGGACTATCAGGTGCGACCCACCTACTTCGACCTCTGGCGGCTCAGCCGGGATCAACTGGCCGCGGCCGGGCTCTCCCCGGCGCGCCTCGATATCGCCGGTCTCTGCACCCGCTGCGAGGCCGCGGATTTTTACTCCTATCGCCGGGAGAAACTCAGCGGCCGCCAGGGGGCCGTCATCGCCCTCAGAGCCTGAGGCTCGCGCCTCGACCCCGCCCTGGCCGGAACCCGGCCCCGGGACGGGCCGGGTCTAAAACGCCGGAGCCTCCGGAGACGCACCGGATGGGGTCGCTTTTTAGGGGTTTTCCTTCTTGAAGACCTTATCTTTTATATCGTTGAAAACTTTCTTGCCCGATTGGGTGGCTTGCTCCACTTGCTGGGGGTATTTGTAGCCCACGAAGACGCCGACGGCAAAACCGACAATAAGTAAAAACATCTGAACCTTCCTTTCTTATCCTGAGATTAATCTGGTGCGCATGCACAGACAAAGGTGAGTGTCGTAGCTCCCGGCTCAGACCAGAGCCGCCAAAGCCTCCCGGGCCACCTGGCCCACGGTAGTCTGCCACAGTTTTCCCCGGTCATAGAGCTGCACCGGGCGGTCGTCCTCCTCCAAGGCCCGGATGGCAGCCGCGGCCGGCTGGTACCGGGCTTTACCGAGACTCCAGGCGGCCAAGGCCCGCACCTGGGGGACGGGACTTGTGAGAAAAGGCACAATTATGGACAAAACTTCATCGAGCAGTTCGGGGTGAACTTCGGCCAACCGGCCCACTCCCCAAAGCATGGGTTCCCGGGAGAAATCCTCTTCCAGGAAGCCGATGAACATAGGGATGATTTCTTTGATCAGCGAGATCTGGCCGCGGCCGATCTCTCCCAGGGCCGCGGCGGCCCCCCAGCCGGTACTGGCCGAATCCTCATTGAGCAGATAGAGGAGCCGGTGAATGATCTTGCGCACCTGCTCCGGCTGGGATCCAGCCACATGTCCCAGCCCTTCCAGTGCCCGCCATTGCAGGAGATCGCCGGGATCATAGAAGAACTGCATCAGGATGGCCGCTACTCTCTCATCCCGGCCGGCCAGCTCCGAAAGACCCGGGAATTCCCCGGCCTCGAGCATCTGGACGATCTGTTCCCGTAATTGTCGCCGACTTAATGCCACAGGGTCATTTCTCTTCGGGGCGCCTCCGCCCCTGCTGTGGTCCCGGATTCCCCTTAAAAGGGGATATCGTCATTGGGCATGCCGCCTTCCGGAGGACCGAAGGCAGGCTCGGGCTCTTGAGCTCGATTGCTCGGGCCTGGGCCGCCCAGCATCTGCATATTTTCGGCGACGATGTCGGTGGTGTAATGCTTCACACCATCCTTTTCGTAGGACCCGTATTCAATCCGGCCCTCGATCATCACCTGTTTGCCCTTGGAGAGATATTGGCCGCAGATTTCCGCCAGTTTGCGCCATACCACGATGCGATGCCACTCGGTCTTTTCCTGCTTCTGTCCATCTCTGCCGGTATATCTCCGGCTGGTGGCCAGGGAGAACTTACACACTGCGGTGCCGTCGGCAGTGTAGCGCATCTCCGGATCAGACCCCAGATTGCCTATCAAGATGACCTTGTTGACCCCAGCCATGGTCCCTCCTGCGACCGCCCTTAGGATACCTCAAACCTGTATCACAGAAAAGCCCTCCGGGCAAGGTCTTATGAGCATCAGGGATGGTAGGGGAGCCATGAAAAAAAATCGATTCTCCGCACCCCCGGCCTCCCGACCTTGGCAACCGGCTTCAGGCGACTTATATTAATTTTTAACGGCTGAATCATGTTTCAGCCCGAAAAACCCCTCTCAGGAACCCTGATGAAACGGATTAGCTGGCTCAAGTTCTTGGGATGCCTCGCGATCAGTCTCCTGGCCGCCTACGGGCAGTGCGCCGAGCCTCCGGCCCTGGCCGAAGCCGACGCCCTCCTTAAGTGCCCCACCTTGGAGATGCCCCGAGCCGAGAAGGCCCTCAGCCTGTACGAAGGGCTGCTCACTTCCCGGGAGGTGAACCGGACTGCGCTCCTGGCGAAACTGGGCCGCACCGGCTACCTCCTGGGAGATCTGGCCCCAAAGAAGCAAAGTGACTCTTATTACCGCAAGGGACAACTTTATGCCGAGACCCTGATCCAGGAGGAGCCCAACCGCACCGAGGGCCACTATTGGCTGGCCCTCAATCTTTGTGGCCGGGCTGATGCCGGCGGTTACATGGTGGGCCGCCGGCTCTTGCCCCGCATCCTCGAAGCACTGGAGCGGGCCGTGCTCCTGGATGAAACCTATGATCAGGCCGGGGCTCATCGGGTCCTGGGCCGCATCTACTATGAGGCTCCCGCCTGGCCCATGTCCGTAGGCGACATCAACAAGTCCCTGACCCACCTCGAGGCCGCGGTGCGGCTGGCCCCGGACAACAGCACCAACCATCTGTTCCTGGCCCAGACCCTGTACCGCCTCCGTTTCCACTCCCTGGCCCAGCGGGAATTGGAACGGGTCCTCAAATGCACCCAACATGCCGTCAAGCCCCAAGACCTGGAGGAGGATCGCCAGGAAGCCCGGCGCTTACTGGCGGAATTGGGCCAATCAGGTTCGCCGTAAGCTACTTAAGGCGGGATGCGCTTCGCTTTCCCGCCCTAGGGCGGGTTCATCCGTAAATTATGCCTTAGTTGGTAGGGCGGGCGTCCCCGCCCGCCTCTCCCCGTGGGGCCGTCTTACTCGCCATAGTCGCGGCACGGAAACGGTGCGGGAAAACCGAGGGAATCCCCTTTCCCGATCAGGGAAAAGGGTCAGGGCGAAATGAAAGGCTATCACCCAAAGGCGGCAGGATGTGTCAGGGCTTGCCCCAATCCAGGAGCCGGAGATCGGGAGTGGCTCGCCCCTGGTAGTGCGACACCCGGGTGCTCAGGGCCACATCCAGGGTGCCTCCCAGGGGATGGCAGGCCGCCATATCAAAGGCAATGGCTTCGAGCACCTGGCCGTTTTGCGCCAGTTGAACTTTCAGATGCCTCTCCCCCACCACCCAGGACCTCAGGCATTCCACCCCCAGGCAGGCCATGACCGGCGCCGGATTGCCGGGGCCGAAGGGGCGCAGGGTCTCCAGGTGCTGGTAGAAGGCGCGGTTCAGGTCGGGCAACTCCACTTGGGCGTCAACTTTGAGGGTGGGCCGGGGCGGCTGGGGCCCCACCTGGTCATAAAAGGCCTGTTCCAGGAGTTCCTGGAAAGCAGCCAGATTATCCGCAGCTAATTCGAAGCCCGCGGCCGCAGCATGTCCCCCGTATTTGTGCAGCACCCCGCTACAGGATTGCAGCCCCTGAAACAGGTGGAAGCCCTCGATGGACCGGGCCGAGCCCCGGCCCACGCCGTTGGTAAGGCTCACCAGGGCCGCGGGCCGGTGATACGCCTCGGCCAGGCGGGCCGCCACGATGCCGATCACCCCGGGATGCCAGCCCTCCCCGGCCAGGACCAGCACCGGCCGCGCCGCCAGGTTTTCCCGGCGAATCAGGGCCGCGGCCGCTTTCAGCACGTCCTCTTCAATGGCCTGGCGTTGCCGGTTGAGGTTTTGCAGAAAGTTGGCCTGAATACGCGCCTGATTCAGGTCGTCGCTCAAGAGCAGTTCCAGGGCGCACCGGGCCTGGCCCATGCGGCCGGCGGCATTGAGGCGGGGTGCCAGCTTGAAGACCAAATCCCGATATGAAATAGGTTTGCCTTCCAGTTGGGTGACTTCCTTCAGGGCCACCAGGCCAGGACGGCGGCTGGCCTCCAGCACCTTGAGCCCCTGGGTGACCAGGATGCGGTTCTCCCCCAACAGCGGCACCACGTCCGCGGCGGTGCCCAGGGCCACCAGGTCCAGGTAGGACCTGAGGTTAGGCTCCGGGCGCTGTCTGAACCAACCCTCGGCCCGAAGCTCGGCCCGGACTCCCAGGGCCAGGAGCAGCGCCACTCCCACCCCGGCCAGTTCCCCGAAGGGATAGTCGTGCCCCTGGCGCTTGGGATTGACCACGGCCAGGGCCGGCGGCAGCTCAGGCGGGACTTCATGGTGATCGGTGACGATAACGTCCAGCCCCTGGGCCTGAGCCCAGGCCACCTCTTGGGCGTCGCTGATGCCGCAATCCACCGTCACCAGCAGCCGGGCTTTGGAGGC
>JBAZKX010000071.1:0-8595 GCA_041650575.1 Desulfobaccales bacterium | reverse complement strand
ATGTTCTCGAACAAGGAATGATACAGTTCTTCGCTTTCCCGCAACGCCTTTTCCGCCTGCTTTTGCAAAGTGATATCCGCAACCAGGGCCATGACACCGGTAACCTGGCCCTGCTGGTCGTAGAGGGTGGCGGTGTAAGTCCTGACATCAATGCGGGTCCCGTCCTTCTTGCGGCGTCTGACCTCCATACCTATCAAGGGCTTACCGTCCAGGGCTTGCTGCAGCAAGTCGCGGAACTCAGGCAATTTGTCTTCCGGAACGATGGGGAGAACCTGTCCCAACGCTTCCGCGGCGGACCAGCCGAAGATGCGTTCCGAGGCTTCATTCCACAACCGCACCCGACCCTCCGGATCCAGAACAAAAATGCCCAGAGGTGAGGCCTGGATCAAGGCCTGGAGGGCCTCGCTGGTTTCCCTCAGAGCCTCTTCCGCCTGCTTGCGTTCAGTAATATCCCGGACCACACTGAGGATCAACCGGCGCCCGTCCACGTCAATGAGACTGGCATGAACCTCCACCGGTATGACCGACCCATCATTCCGCAGATGCATGGATTCGGAGATAAATTCCCCTTTGTCCTGCAATTTTTTTAGCAATTCCTCCCTGATTTGAACCATTTCTGGAGTAATGAGGGCTACGACATTTTTTTTCAGCAGTTCTTCTTTCTTATAGCCCCGGGAAGTATAAGCCGCTTCATTGACATAGATAAAATTACCGTCCAGGTCCTGTAAAAAGATGGAGTCGCTGGCGCCATCCAGCATCTTTTCTTTCAGCTTCAGTTCTATCTCGGCCTGCTTGCGGGTGGTAATGTCCGTAAGCATGGCAAAGCCCCCCTGAAACCGGCCGGAGGCGTCAAGCAAAGGGGTGGCCGAAATCTGGGCCCAGACCTCGCTGCCGTCTTTGCACTTGAAGCGCCGCTCGTAACGACAGATCCGCCCCTGCTGGAGTTGCTCATACTTCTCGCGTTGGTCGGCCAGGTCTTCGGCAAAAATATAGACGCTGACCGGCTGGCCCAGCATCTCTCCCGGCGTGTAGCCCAGCATCGCCGCCATCCGGTGATTGACGAAGGTGGTGCAGGAGTTTTGGTCCAAAGACCAGATGCCTTCTTCGGCGGTGTCCACGATGTGGCGATACCTGGCTTCGCTTTCCGTAAGCCTGGCCTGAGCCCGCCGCTGCCGAATGATGGCCAGGGATAAGCTGGCTACCATCAAGACCAGGAAGGCGATGGTCCACGAAAGGGCGAAGGTCAAGTATTTATACTTCTCATAGAAAGGGAGGGGACGGTTGATGATGATGCTGTCAGCCGGCAGCGAAGCCAGGGGGATGTTAAACCGGGTGAGCTGGCGATAATCAAACATCGGCAGGGACGTGCTCCGGGTAACCACCGGGAGGTGGGAGGGGTCTTCCCCGGCCAGGATTTTGCAGGCGATCTCCCCCGCCATCCGGCCTTGCTCCCGGCCCCCCAACAGCATGCCCCCCACAATACCATGCCCCAGACGGGTTTTATGCATGGCGTACAGCGGCACCTTGGAGGAGGCGAGCAAACGGGTGCTTTCGGCCAGTCCCAGGCTTTCCCCCCGGCTGTCGGTAGCGAAACCCGTGATCAGCCCCAGTGACTCCGGGGGCAGCGAGTTCAATTGCTTGAGAATCTCCGGGAAAGTGGCGCGGGGGGTGAAGCTCACCTTCACCTTGCCCTTCAAGGCAGGCAAGGCCGCATCTATTTCCTTTCGAATAGCGCGGCCGGTGTCGGTATAGTCATGAATCACCAGCACTTCTTTGGCATGAGGCTGCAAGGCCAAGGCCAGGTTTAAAGTGCCGATGATGTCCTGAACCTCCGAGACCCCGGTCACTTTTTCCTGCCCCTTGAGCATGGCCGGAGTGAAATCGCTGATGCCGGCAAACACCAGGGGAACATTGGGGAAGATCTCCCGGCGGTTATGCAGAGCCAGGTCCAGGGCCGGGTTGTCCAGGACTATGACCAGGTCTATCTTCTTGCCGCGGTATTTGCCGGCCAGGTAATCTCGCATCCGGTCCATCTGGTCCGGCCCCGAAAAGCGTTTGGCGTCCATATATTCGATGGCGGGTTCGATCTCTGGATAGCTCTGGCGCAGCCTGGCTAAGAGCCCGGATAGCTCATTGTCCGACCAGGCATACCCGTAATGGTAGGAATGAATAATCAGAATAGAGGGGTGATTGGGACGGGCGGCCGCGGGGACCGCCCAGAATAGAGGGAGGAAAACCGCCAGCCACAAACAGAGGCCTCCCAGGAGATGCACTGCCTGTTTGAGTATGGGAGATGGAGGCCTCAAGTCCCGAGACATCCGGCCCTGGGATGGGGTCCGGGATGGGCTCGGCAGCCTTTTAACCTCACCGGGAGGGAAAACAATATCTCCCATATTCTCCTCCATAAGATAATTGGGAGTATTAGCTGCGGGTATTTAATAATGTTTCTCATGCTTCCCGGGTCGAATCTATAATGTCTCAGGATTAAAGTCAATTAGCCAATTTCAGCGGCATCAGACATCAGGCCGAAATTATCCGGCCGCCCTTGCCATCTTATCCCTTAGGTTGTATTAGCCTCCACGTTCCCGAGGTTGAATTCTGGAAATCACCTCTTTAGCTAATTGCTTATAAGGCATAATAGTGCATCAATCATTTCGGGCTTCGCATTGAAGGGCAGAATAGTTTAGCTGCTGCCATTGCCCTGGGAATCTAAAAATTGGATTATCCAGGAATAGTTAAAGAAACCCTTGGGTGATAGGCTACATACGCCTTCGGACCAAATTCATCGGGACTATCGGGGAGGCAAGTTGCCAAAGGGAAAACCGGACAACTCGTGGAAAATCCTGAAATGCTTTGCTGGTGCGGGTGGCTGGAGGGAACTACCGGAGCTATGGTCAATCAGACCATAGACCTTAGGGAAGGTCGCGAAAGCCTCCGGGCGGAAAGGGACAGATCAGGAAAGGTTGGGCTTGCAGGGCAAATAAGCGATCAATTACCTGGGGCTGACCAATCGGATTTCAAAATAAAATCTTTTTCAGTTAACACCCTGATGCAGGCATCGACAGTTTCTTCATCATAAAGGACACCTTTGTTTTGATTGATTTCTTTCAGGGCCATACTAAAATCCAAGGCAGGCCGGTAGGGCCGATGGGAACTCATGGCTTCCATGACATCCGCCAGGCCCAGGATCCTGGCGTCCAGAAGGATTTCATCCTCCTGTAAACCATGAGGATAGCCGGAGCCATTCATCCTCTCGTGATGCTGGAGGATAATTTCGGCAGCGTTACCGGGGAGGGAGATAGGCTCCAGGATGTCATACGCCACCTGGGGGTGAGTTTTAATCAGGGCGAACTCCAGATAGGTAAGGTTCCCCGGCTTGGAGAGAAGGTCCGAGGGGATGGCGACCTTGCCCAGGTCGTGAAGCCTGCCGGCGATCCGGAGATCACGGAGGCGCTCCTCGGAAAGGCCCATCTCCCTGCCGATGCTACAGGCTATCTGGCTGACTCGACGCTGATGGCCAACGGTATATGGGTCCCGAGCCGCCATCGTGGACTCCAACACCTGAATGAACGCCTCCATGAAATCTCCTTTTGCACCGGCGTTTCACCCGGCCAGTCTTGAGGTCGTCAGCCGCAGAAACCCTGGGCCGGTGAGGTTACCGATAAGCTCGACTGCGGTTCCCTCATGCGGTCGGCGCTTTCCGCCTCCCTCTTTAGCCGGAAGGTCTGAATGCCGGATGTATTATTTTAATCAGGAGAAGGCAGGAAGGCGATACACGCGATGACCATTTCGATATGATCATTCTGAGTACTTAGACTCATTGCCAAAAGTTTTTTCTTATCCCTCACCCTGACCCTCTCCCCAAGGGGAGAGGGGAATAAGAGGAAAGAACTTTTGGCAATCGCTATAGCAGAGTAGCGGTCTGAGGATTCTTATCTGAAGGCGCATCTCTTAGAAAGATTGATCGAGGGCAGGCTGTGGTCGGAGATAGTGTTGGAGGGGGTGGAGATCAGGGGCCGGCAGCGGACAAAGGGATCACGGTCAAGGTCATCGTCAATCGAGCCGGTGGCAAGGCTCCTTTGCTTTCCCAAGAGATTATAAGAGATTTTCGCCAAACCCGAAACCTTTAACCGGGCATCAATTGGATCGGTGGGATCATTAATAATCAGCCCGGTTTCGCAAAGTGAGGGATTTTTATTGATAATAATTCAAATAGAGTTAATATAAGCGTGGTTGGATAAAGACTACAACTAAAATTTTATTAAAATAAGAAGAAGGAGATCATCCCCATGGCGAGCGAAGTTCTGAAGTTAACTGCACAAATTGTAATGTCCCATGCCTCGATGAGTGAACTCAGTCCTACGGAATTAGTTGAGGAAATTAAAGAGGTCTACAATGTCTTGGCGGCTCTGGATGGTGAAGGAGTAGTCCCTGAGATCATGGCCCCGCAACAGGGCGAAGAAGCCGAGGTGGTGAAGAAACCATCTATACCTCTAAAAGACATCGTTACCTTTAAGCACGTCGTCTGCCTGGAATGCGGCAAAAAAATGCGGACCTTAAAAGCCCATATCCGCAAAGCCCATCATTTGCTGCCGAAAGAATATTTTAAGAGATTCGGTCTTGATCCCAAAAAATATCCTTTGGTCTGCCGGGAATATTCGGAGCAGCGGAGCGCCATGGCTAAGAATAGAGGCTTTGGCGAGCGCGGCACTCATCACAAGGCGACCAGTTAAATAAGCGCTCCGATATCCTTCCTCTTAACTGGACTGCAAGGTCGAAAAACTGGAGGATAAAGCTGTGGGAGACAAAGGCAAGAAGGATAAAGGCAAAAAGGAAGCCAAAAAGCCTAAGAAAGACAAACAGCGGGTCGAGCAAAAAGACAAACCCAGCCATAAATAGCCGGACCAACTTGAGGGGCGGGTCACCGCAGCCCGCCCCCAGCCTTCGGGGTTGCGCCATTCCTGGCCGGTCCATCCGGTCATTTTTTTATATACATGAGCACCAGGCCCACGAAGATGATGACGAAGGCCACGACGTCGCCCCGCAAGAACAGCCATTTGACCAGGTTTTGCTTGGCAGGCAGCTTGCCCTGCCGCACCCGCCGTCGTCCCATGCCGGTAAGCAGCAGCACCACCAAGCCCACCAAAGCGATAATTTCTCCTAATTTTAATTGCTCCACGTCAATCTCCCGGGGCCTCAGCAGGCCAATGGTCAAGAATTTATTGCCTTCATGGTAACACAGCGGTCCCTACCCGGGCAATGCCGGGAGATCAGAGGGGCTCCGGACCTTAAGGCTAATTGAGGGCGGCGTTGGTCCTCTTCAGGGTTTGCGGGGCAGCAGGTTGACCGCTAAATTGAGAACCGCGACCACCGCGGCCATGCCAAAGGCTGTCTGATAAAGAGAGATTTCGGAGCCGACTCCCCAGCCAAGCGGCGCCGGGTGAAGGCTGAGCCAAGCGAAGGCCGAGACTATCAGGGTGATCCCCAACAGCGACCCCAGGTTTTTCAGGACCGCGTTGGTGCTGGCCGCCAACCCGACCCGGGACGGCTGCACGCCTCTGAGAATTTCGTTGAGATTGGGGGCCTGGAAGAGGCCGAACCCCACGCCGATGAGGATGAAGCGAGCCGCCAGGGTAAGGGTGGAACTGGCCGGGCCGGTCAGGACCAGGGACCCCAGGCCGGCCAGGATCAAGCCGGCGCCGGTCCGCAGGATCAGCAGGTTTCCCAGCCGGTCGGCCAGGTAGCCGCCGAAGGGGGCCACCAGGGCGTTGCTGGCGCTCAGGGCCGCCAACAGGAAGCCGGTCTGGTCCGGGGAGTAGCCATAGACCTGCTCCAGGAAAAAAGGCAGCAGGAAGAACGTGCCCATAACCGTCATGAAGGTCAGGACCACGGCCACGGACCCCGCCAGAAAGGGCCAACTGCGCCAGAGATCGCCGGGCAGCATGGGGTCGGGCTGCCGGCGTTCCCAGAGATACAGGGCCAACCCCAGGAGCGCGGCCGCTCCCAGGGCCGCCTGGGTGGCCATGCTCCAGCCGGTTTGCCGGGCCCAGGTCAGGCCCAGCAGGAACAGCCCCAGGGCGCCTGCCAGGGCCACCGCGCCCCCCAGGTCGAAGGCGCGCCACTCCCAGGCTTTCTGGGCTTTGAGGGGTCTCAAGACCCGGCTGCCCAACCCCAAGGTCAGGGCGCAGATAGGAATATTAATGAAGAAGATATAGGGCCAGCCCAGGTAATGGGTAATCAGGCCGCCCAGGGGCGCGCCCACGCTGATGCCGGTGGCGAACGCGGTGGAAAACAGGCCCAGGGCCAGACCCCGCTCGCCTTCCCCAAAGGTCAGGACGATGAGTTTGGGGGCCACCCCCAGCATGAGAGAGCCGCCCAGCCCCTGGAGGGCCCGCCCGCCGAGCATCCAGGCCAGAGACGGGCTCAGGCCGCAGAGGGCCGAGGCCCCGGTAAAGATCGCCAGCCCCAGGAGGAAGAGCTTGCCCGGCGCCAAGAGGTCCCCCAGCCGGCCGCTGGTGAGGAGCAGGGCAACATTCATCAGCAGGTAGATCAACATGACCCAGGAGATTTGTACTAAAGAGCAATGAAACTCCCGGGCGATCTGGGGCAGAGCGATGTTCACGATGCTGGTGTCCAGGGTGGCCATGAAGGCCCCCAGACAGACCGCCAACAGCACGGCGCGCCGGTGCGGGGAGTAACTTTCCGGTGTCGCGGCGACAGGCATGGTTACCTATCTTACTTGAAGCCGCGGGGAAGTGGGAGAGGAATTTGCGTTGGGGGCCGAATCGGGATGGCGGAAACTGGCAGGCTTTGAAAAAACTGGCGGAGAGAGAGGGATTCGAACCCTCGGAGGAAGTTTCCCCCCTCACTCGCTTAGCAGGCGAGCACCTTCGGCCACTCGGTCATCTCTCCGGGAAGGGCTTACTGTGGACTTTCGGCCGCTTAGGGCCTGATTTACTGAGCTATATCGTGTGCGACTCCATGATTGCTGAGCAGATGGCGGAGGGAGTAGGATTCGAACCCACGGTTAAAGAGGAAAACCCTTTTTCTTCCAATTACTTCCTTCTGGGGGCCCCCGTCTTTGTCGCTGAAAATCCGGCATCGCTCCCCTTGCCAGCGTATATCCACAAAGAAGCTGTTCCGGTCCTGGCGGACGCTTCCATTCATTGGGAAATTATAAGCGCAAGGGTGTAGCTTAGTCAACACGCTTTTCAGATGTTCATTGCTTCCCGGCTTATTCCGCTTTTTCCCCAGGGGTTTCATCGGGTTTAACCATCGCCGGCGGCAATGAGGTGCTGGTCGAATAACGAATGATAAATCCGAAAGCGGGGAACAGCCGCGGCAGGCGTTGCAGATTTAATAGCTTCAAGCCGCTGCCAATGCGGTTTAACCAGGAATCCACGGGCCAGCCGATATACACCTCCACATGGTGGGCGGCAAACTCGGCTTCCGCCAGTCGTAAGAGGCCCACTATCTCTTGAAACAAGCTTCTATATCTTGTTAGGGGAAAACGAAAATGGTTAGGCGCCACCCCGGGCGGGATCCCGGCCTGCCATTTATTCCCGCAAATACCATGGCGTACTGATCACTACGGTGCTCCGATCGCGTAGCATAAAGATCGAGGCCCGCAGCCTCTCGGCCTGCAGATTGTGCAGCACATATTCATACCAGTGTGGCTCGACCAATTCCGCAAGGACCACCGCGATGAGCCGGTCCGGATTAGACTCTCTGGTTGTTTTGATAAAATCCAAAATCGGCTCGCTGATCTTGCGATAAGGGGAGGAGATGATCTCCAGGTGAGGAACAGCAAAATTCGCGGCTTTCGCCGGTTTCTCGACCATCTCGGCCCAGTGTTCCCTGACTCGCTGCGGATCATCCTTCTCGCTGCTCACATGGATAACGGTGACCTCGTCTGATAGGAGTAAGCCGAACCGCACGGCCCTCTCGGAGATGCGGTCCCAACCGGCGATCGGGATAATCACAATGGGGTGTTGCAATTTCGCAGCTTGCAATTCTAACGGTTGTTCCACCTTTCGGGCGACTCTTTTGTAGTGCCGGTTGATGGCCAGGAGCAAAAGCGTGAGTGCAGGAATGAAGACGACCGTCATCCAGGCGCCATCACGGAATTTCGCCACGACAATGATCACCAGGGCGACCGCGGTGGTCGCCGCGCCCAGGGCGTTGAAGGCTAATTTGGTTCGGTATCCCCGACCTTTCTGGCGCAGCCAGTGCATCACCATGCCACTTTGTGAGAAGAGAAACGCCCCAAACGCACCGACCGCAAACAAGGGGATCAGCGCCTGGGTTACCCCTCCGAAGGCGATCAGCAGCAGACCGGAAATGACGGAGAGGAAGATGATGCCGTGAGAAAAAACGAGCCGCCGGCCGCGGTTGGCGAAATAGGGCGGCAAGAAACCGTCTTCCGCCAGCAGCCGGCAGACCCGCGGAAAACCCGTAAAGCTGGTTTGGGCCGAGCAGGTGAGGACAAAGAAGATACTGGCCAGGGAGATGTAGTAGAACACGCCCCGCCCCGCCACGGCCGCCACCAGTTGCGAGAGGATGGTTTGATAGCCCGGCTTGGTCTCGTTCATCGCC
>JBAZKX010000070.1:0-8605 GCA_041650575.1 Desulfobaccales bacterium | reverse complement strand
TCAGTTGGTCAGCACCCGGGTCCGGGTGGGGGCCTCCAGGTATTGGTCGATTTCGGCGCTCAGCTTCCGCCGCTCCGGATTATTGAACCAGTTTTGCCAATGCTCCAGAGATTCCCAGGTGCTGAGGACCAGGTAAAAGTTGGGGTCATCCACCCCGTGCAGGGTCTCGCCGCTGATGTAACCGGGCTGCTGCATGGCCTTGACCCGGAGTTGGCGCAACAGGCGCACGATTTCGCCCACGTTCTGTCCTCGAATCGTCCTTTCCATCAATACCTTGACCATGTTGTCTCTCCTTCTGGTGAATGGGTGAGGAGGAGATGCCAACCTCTCCCGGATACTGCCTTCGGGAGAGGTCCGCGGCCGGCCGGGTTTTCTTCTTTATATAATATAACAGCTAGCCCGGAAGTTCCAGGTGATTGGTAAGGTCCGCTCTTGAGGGATACGCGCCGCTGTGGTATGATAGCCCCGGGGATGAGGGTGCTTCATGGTCAAATTAGGCGAATTGCGTCAAAACCTGGACAAGCAGGAGGAAACCGGGCTTTCTCCTTATGCCGCCAGGAGTGTGGCGGCTATTCGCCGGCGCTTTGAGGCGCGCATCGCTGAGGGCCATCGCCAGAACTTCGCGGTGGACGCCGACCGGATCCTCCACTCCCAGGCCTACACCCGCTACATCGACAAGACCCAGGTCTTTTACCTCATTCACCATGAGCATATCAGCCACCGGGTCTTGCACGTGCAGTTGCTGTCCAAGATCGCCCGGACCATCGGCAAGTTTCTGCGGCTGAACGAGGACCTCCTGGAGGCCATCGCCCTGGGCCACGATATCGGCCATCCGCCCTTCGGCCACGATGGAGAGCGCCTGTTGTCGGCCCTCTGCGAGGCCCACGGCATCGGCCCCTTCCTCCACAGCATCCAGGGGGTGCGGTTCCTTGACCGCCTGGAAAAGCAAGGACGAGGGCTCAATCTCTCCCTCCAGGTGCTGGACGGCATTCTCTGCCATGACGGCGAAACCCACCTGGAACGCCTCTCCCCCCAGGGGGACAAGACCTTCGCCGTCCTTGCGGACGAAATCCGGGCCAAGCTGGCCGACCCGGAGGTCTCCTTGAAGCCCATGACCCTGGAGGGCTGCGTGGTCCGGCTGGCCGATACTATCAGCTATATCGGCCGGGACCTGGAAGATGCCATCACCCTGAAGCTGGTGCAGCGGGAGGAGTTGCCGCCGGAGGTCAGCCAGGGCCTGGGCCGCACCAACGGCGCCATCGTGTACAGCCTGGTGGCCGATCTCATCACCCACAGTTATGATAAAAATTATGTGGGCTACAGCCCCGAGGTCGGCAGCCTCTTGAAGAAACTCAAGAAGTTCAATTACCGGCGGATTTACGGCAACGCCCGCATCAAGGCCGAGACCCCCAAAATCGAGTCGCTGTTCCGGCAGCTCTTTGACAGGTTTTTGGAAGATGTGGAGGCGGGCCGGGAAGATTCACTCATCTGGACAGATTTTTTGGCCGCCATGGAGCCCGCTTACCGGGCCAGCCACCGGCCGGCAGAGATCGTCCGGGATTTCCTGGCCTCCATGACCGACGCCAACTTTCTGCGTACCGCCCAGGAACTGTTTTTCCCGCAGCCTTTGCGGGTCGGGCTGGGTTGAGGGAACATGCGCCTCATGACCTTTAATCTCAGGTTTGCCAATCCGGCGGACGGCCCCAATGCATGGGAATTCCGCAAGGACCTGGTGGCTGAGGTCATCATGAACCACTTACCCGACCTGTTGGGCACCCAGGAAGGCACCGTGCCTCAACTCCGCTATCTGGAGGAGCATCTGCCCGGCTACCTGCCCTTAACGGCCCATCGGCAGGTTGACCCTACCTGCCAGTACCCCACCATTTTTTATCGCGCCGACCGCTTTCAGGTCCGGGAGAGCAACGAATTCTGGCTTTCCGAGACTCCCCGGGCCCATCGCAGCATAAGCTGGGGCTCGGCCTTTCCCCGCCTGGTTACCTATGGCCTCTTTCGGGAAGCGGGCCGGCCCACCTGGTTCTATTTCATTAATACCCACCTGGATCACATCTCGGTGGCGGCCCGGCGCGAGGGCGCGAAGCTGATCCGGGAATTTTTCCTGCCTCTGGACCGGCCCCTGATTTTGGTGGGGGATTTTAATGAGCCGCCGGGGGACGCGGTGTATCGGGTTCTCCTCCATGACGGCAGTCCTCTCCGGGATACCTGGATAGAGGGAGACCCGCCGGAGGTCGAGGCCACCACCCAGCACGCCTTCGACGGCCGGCCCCGGGGCCACCGCATCGACTGGATCCTGTTGAGTCCGCCCTTTCGGGTCCGGCGGGCTGCGATTGTCACGGATCACCGGGATGAACGCTATCCTTCGGACCACTTTCCCTATGAAGCTGAGGTTGATTACTGAGATGATCCGTAAAGTTTGGCTGGTCTTGATGGTTCTCCTGTTAGCGGCCGTCGCCGATGCGGCCCCCGACGCGGCCCCCCCCTTGTATCAACAACTGGCCGGCGGCGAGACCGAGATTCATGTGGAGAAGGGCATGACCATAGGACGCATGGCGGCGCGCAATGGCGTCCGCTGGGCGACGGTGGTCCGGCAGAATCACCTGAAAAAGCCTTTTAAACTCAATCCCGGCATGGTTATCAAGATCAACAATATCCATATCGTGCCCGCGGAGCTGAAAAGCGGTAACGGCCTGGTCATCAATCTGCCCGAGCTGAACATGTATCACTTCCAGAGCGGGGTCTGCCAGCGGCGCTACGCCCTGGCCGTGGGCAAGCCCAGTTGGCCTACACCCACCGGGACCTACAAGATCGAGGAAAAACGCAAAAATCCCATCTGGAACGTGCCCCCGTCCATCCAGGAAGAAATGGAGGAAATGGGCATGGAAGTGGTGGAGAAGGTCCCCCCCGGGCCCAAGAATCCCCTGGGAAAATTCTTTATGGCGACCTCAGCCTCCGGGGTCGGCATCCATGCCACCAACCGCCCCTGGAGCGTGGGCTCCTATGTGTCCCACGGCTGCATTCGCATGCTGCCGGATGAAATCTCCCAGCTCTTCCCCCAGGTAGAGGTGGGCACGCCTATCAAGATCATTTACCGCCCCATCAAGATGGCCCTCACCCCCGAAGGCCGGGTCTATCTGGAGGCCAATCCCAATATCTACCAATGGGAACTGCAGCCCCTGGACTGGGTCAAAAGCATGGCCGAATACTACCAGATCGAGGATCACATCGATTGGAGCAAGGTCCCGGCCATTCTCAAGGTCAAAGATGGGATCGCCCACGACATCACCAAAGATGCCAATGCGCCGCCTCCCGCCGGCAGCCCCAAGGAAGTCCAGCTTTCTCCTTTACACGGCAAGGCGGCCAAGTTAGAATAAACTCCGTCCGGTGTCCCCCCTGACGGGGTTGATGAGCCGGGAGGGCCGCGGGCGGGGTAATCCTCGGTCCACTCCCCTGCCGGTTTTCCGGGAAAACACCCTTGCCTGATTCGGATGACGCTGCCAGGCGCCAAGCTATCCGGGAAGAAAACCGGAAGCTGCGATACCTGCGCTTCATGGTGGACCTATTCCTCTACGAAATCCGGTCCGGCGCTCTCACCCTGTCTCAAGCGAGGGAAGTGGTGGAGGGCCTCCGCCGGCAGGCGCTGCTCTTGTTCCCCGGGAAAGAAACGGCTTTCGACATCATCTACCGTCCCCGGTTCCAGCGGGCCATCACCGAGACCTTTCAGCTTCATTGACAAAGGAAGCCACTATGACTCGATCCAGGTTAGTGCCCATGGTATTGGGATTCCTCTTGCTGTCCGGACTGTTGGGACCAGGCCTGGCCCAGCAGGCCCCGGCCAAGTGCGGCCCCGATCACGCCATCCTCTACAAGCGTGCCGTAAAACTTCTGGATACCGCCGAAAAGAAACTTACCGCGGGTTATACCGCCGAAGCCAAGTCCTTGGTCAAAGAAGCCAATTCCCTGTTTACCATCTTGCAAAAGGAATGCGGCCCCGAACAGAAAGATCGCATGTTGACGGATCAGGAAACCCAGCAGGAAGCCATCAACCAGAAGCTCTGCGCGGATGAACGGGCCCAGGCGGACCGCTTGATGGCGTCAGCGGAAGACAAAGAAAAGAAGAGCACCAAGTCGGAGGCCGCGCAGGCTGACCTGGCGGTGCGGTATCAGCGGGAAGCCAAAGCGGAATACGAGCAAGCCCACAAGCGTTACATCAAGGCCGAAATTTACGCCCTGCGCAACCAGCAGATGGTCTTCGGGTTCCTGGGCCGGTGATCGGGTCTTCGGCCCGGTGATGGAGGTAGTCCGGTGCGCCTCAAGATCACCCCGGCCGTGACGGGTCCCCTTCAGGTGATCTCCTATCTGGTGGCCTGCGAGAACTCAGGCGAAGCCCTCCTCATCGATCCCGGCGGTCCCTCTCCCCTGTTATCGGACACTCTGCAAAGCCAAGGCTGGCGGCTGCGCTGGATTGTCAACACTCACGGCCACGCCGACCACATTGCCGGCAACGACGAGTGGGCAGCGGCCACCGGCGCCCGCATCGTTATCCACCGGATGGACTGGGAATTTTTCCGTACCCCTGAAATGCAGGCGGCCGCCCGGGCCGAGGGTTTTCCGCCCCTGACCCGGGCGGATGTGCTGGTGGCTGACGGCGACCGCATCCCGCTGGGTGCCGGAAATTTCCTGGTCCTCCATACCCCGGGCCATACCCCGGGCGCCATCTGCCTCTCCTTCCCCGGCCATCTGTTCACCGGGGACACCTTATTTGTGGGCGCCGCCGGCCGCACCGACCTGCCGGGGGGCTCTCTTTCCCAACTCATCGCCTCTCTGGAAGCCAGGATCATGCCTCTGCCGGACGACACCCGCATCTGGCCTGGCCATGACTATGGCGAGACCCCGACTTCGACCCTGGGGCAGGAGAAGGCCGAAAACCCCTTCCTTACCGATTTTTTCTAAAAAAACCCGGGCCGCCGGCCTCTCGGCCCCGTTCCTCAAGTCTTTTTACCCTTGCATCCCCACTGGGGCAGTCATACATTTAGGCGACGAGGATGACATGACCACTTCCCAGACCTCCTGTCCCCTGCTGCGCCAGCCGCCCCCAGGGCTCTTTGGCCGGCTCCTGGACAGCCTCATCGATATTTATGTCCTGGTGCTGGACCGGGACAATCGGGTCACTTATGCCAACGTCTCCTTCCTGGAACACTTCGGTTTAGGGTGGGAAGAGATTTGCGGCGGCCCCTGTGACCGCCTGGGTAAGCTTTTTCGCGGCACTGATGCCGCTGAGGTGGGTTTTTGCCCCACCGAGTTAAGTCCCCTCTATCCGGCCAAAGCCCATCTGACCCGGGAGGTTGAGGACAAGGTTATCGTCTATGAGTCCACCATTTACCAGCTGCGTGGGCCCGACAACGTCGCCTGGACCCTGTGGTCTCTCCGGGATGTCACCGACCGCTTCCGCCTGGAATCCCAGGTCCGGCAGATGGACGATTTGGAGCGCAACCTGGTCCAGGCCTCCATGGACGGGATCATCGTCAATGACATGCTGGGCAATGTCCTCATTTTCAACGACGGCGCCGCCAGAATCTTGGGTTACGAGCCCGAGGAGGTCATCGGTAAACTCAAGGTCTATAAGTTATATCCTAATCAAGCGGCCCATGAAATTAAACGGCTGATTTACGACCCCGGCCACGGCGGCGCAGGCATCTTGGAAAATTATGAAACCCACGTCCTCCATAAAGACGGAACCCCGATACCCATCTGGCTGTCGGCCCGCCTGCTCCACGAAGACAGCCGGGAGGTCGGCATCGTCGGCTATTTCCGCGATCTGCGGGAACGGCACCGGCTGGAGACGGCGGTCCTGCGGAACGAACGGTTGGCGACCCTGGGCAAGATGGTGGCCCGCATTAGCCATGAAATTAAGAATCCCCTGGTTACCATCGGCGGGTTCGCCGGCCAGCTCAGGCGCACGGCCGGCCTGCCCGAAGAGGCCCGGCGTAAATTGACCCTCATCTATCAGGAAGTGCAGCGCCTGGAAAAATTCCTGGCCGACATGAGTACGTTCAGCAAAGGCGCCCCGACCCAAAAGGTAGTGGGGGACCTCCCGGCCCTGATTCGCGAGGTGGCGGAGCTTATGGACGACTCCTTGCAAGAGCGGGGCGTAACCTTTCGCCTGGAGACCCGGACCGAGATTCCCCCGTTTGCCTTTGATCCCGGCCAGATTCGCCAGGTGCTCATCAACCTGTTTAAAAATGCCCTGGAGGCCATGGACGATGGCGGCGAGCTGCGCGTCCAGGCCGAACCCCGAGGCGATCATCTGGTTCTCACCATTACCGACATGGGCCGCGGCATCCCCGCGGATCAGATGCCCAACCTTTTCACGCCCTTTTTCACCACCAAACAGGGGGGCACCGGCTTGGGCCTGGCCATCGTCCAGGGCCTCATTACCCAGCACCAGGGCGACATCAGCCTCGACAGCAAAATGGGCGGCGGCACCACCTGCACCATCCGCCTGCCCCTGGCCTCGGCCTAATCCTCGCAACGCAAACTGCCGCTCGCGCAAAAATTAAAAATCACGCCAAGACGCCAAGCACGCCAAGATAAAACCTCCTGGCGACCTTTGCGTCTTTGCGTGAACTCTTAACCCAAATCTTCCGGCAGGAAAATCACTTCCCGTTCCAGGGCCACCCCCTGGGTCCGCCAGACCTGCTCCTGGATTTCGCTGATGAGGGCCTTGACCTGGGCCGCGCTGGCCTGCCCCTGGTTGAGGATGAAGTTGGCATGTTTGCGGGAGACCGCCGCGCCCCCCAGCCGGCGTCCCTTGTAGCCGGCCCGGTCGATGAGCCAGCCCGCGGCGGGTCCTCCCGGCGGATTTTTGAAAACGCTGCCGCAACTCCGGGGGTTGGCGGGTTGCCGGGCCTTGCGAGCCTGCAGCAATTCTTTCATGCGGGCCTGGATGGCCTCGGGGCCGGCGGGCTGGGTGAGCCTAAACTCCGCCTCCACCACCAGCCAGTGAGGGAAGTTCAGCAGCAGCGAGGACCGGTAACCCAGGCCCAGTTCGGCGGGGCGAAATTCCAGGAGTTGCAGCCGGGGGGTGACCACCCGGACCCGGGACAGGACCCCGGCCAGGCTGGCGCCGGCGGCCCCGGCGTTGAGCCGCACCGCCGCGCCCACAGTGCCGGGGATTCCGGCCAAAAACTCGAACCCGGCAAACCCCAGCCGCGCCGCGGCCTGGGCCAGCCGGGGCAGGGCCACGCCTGCCCCTACCCGCAGCGTGTCGCCGTGCCGCTCGATGCCCTGAAGACTTTTCGCCAGGTGCAGAGTCAGCCCCGGCAGCCCCGCGTCATCGATGAGCACGTTGGAGCCCCGCCCCAGGAAAAAGAGCGGCCAGCCCCGATCCTGGGCCAGTTTCAGGAGACGATAGACGTCCTCCAGGTCTGCGGGCGCAGCCAGCCGCGCCGCCGCCCCACCGATCCGCCAGGTGGTCAAGGGGGCCAGGGGAACCTCAGCATACACCGGTCCACGGATACCCGCAGAACCAAATGGGTTGCCTGGAGGGGAAGAGGAGCCGAGGTTTGTCACGGCAGGGGGCTATTTCTCAGGATTTGGTCAACAATAAACATATCCCTCGAGGGCATATTCTCTTTTCCAGCCTGGAGGAAAGGGAAAAGTCGGATTGAACAAGGATTTACCTACGGTATAAGCGGCAATGACGCTATCGAGGGCGTCTCCTTCAGTATCTGCGACGATCACCCTGCTCAGGTCTTTGGGAATAACCACGTTCCTGTCCATCAACCGGTTAAGGATCTGCTGGCGATTTTCACGGTTTACCTTGGTTTTCCCTTTATATTTCTTATCGGCAATCCTTTCCCGTACCAGCGTAGATCTTGGGCAGATTTCCAAAATCAAGGGTTTGTCATCGATGATTTCCTGCATGGGGATAACCCGGGCGCTGCCAGTTTTTAAAAGTGGATAGAGGATGCCGGTTATCCCGAAGTAGGTTTGTTTAAATAGGCGCAGATTATAAGGAGCAAAGGGGGTATGGCTTTCTTTATCCGTCGTCCGCTTGGCCTCGCGCTTGCCAAAAACTTCCTTGCAATTACGCTGGAACTCCTGGGGGTTGTTAAATTTTCCCGGAAAAGAAAAAATAAATCCGGTCCAATTATCACACCCGAAGGTCTCAGCCATTGCCTGAGGTATGCCAAAGGGAAAGTCTATGCCAAATAAGCTATTCCGGTGACTGGCGATGAAAGTGACTAAAGCTGATAGGCAGTCTTGTAGTTTCCTGCCCGAATTGGGTAATGACAGACCACGAAAACAATCTCTGATGTGAAGAACGCCTCCTGTTATCGCCGCCAAAGAAATCCAAATCTTGCGGCCGGCATAAAGCGCCCCACTAAAATCGACCCCATAAATTGCCGTGGGATTTCTGGGCAAGTCCTCGAAGAGATTCATGCGGCCGCCTCATGGTGCTTTCGTTCTTCAAGTTTCATATAACATTATATCGAGTCCTTCAAGAGACTTTCTTTTCTGCTTCGATTTCGGCCGCTCGGTTTGCTGGCAGGATAGCCACCAACCTTGACAATCCCTGGCAAACAAG
>JBAZKX010000069.1:0-8699 GCA_041650575.1 Desulfobaccales bacterium | reverse complement strand
GTGCGAGCCGTGGAAGCGGCCTTTCCGGACTTGGTCCTGCGGCTGCTCCCGGCCCTGGCCGCGACCGGCCGGCAATGCCCCTGCCCCCGGCTGATGGAACGCTACCGCCTGCGGGGCGACCTCGGAACGGACTGGCGCACCTGGGTCAGGTAAAGACGGGCGAAAAGGGAAAAAGGGGAAAAGGCGAAAGGGTGGGGAAAGGCAAATTCACCGTAGTCAAAGGAGCCTTTGACTCAGGCGTAAGATATGAAAAGAAACCTCTTTGCGCCTTTGCGTCTTAGCGTGAGGATTTTTTCACGCCAAGACGCAAAGACGCCAAGAATGAGACGAATTAACTTTTTGGAATAGTCGATGGTTACCGCTCATTACTTAATGAAATTATGATTGCGCATAAGAGTAGCTGGGTCCTGCCGGTGAGCGGGCCGCCCATCCGGGACGGGGCCGTGGTGGTGAAGAACGACCGGATTCACGCGGTGGGGCCCGCGGCCGAGGTGTTGGCCGGTTTTCGGGGCCTGATCTGCGAACATGGCACCGGGGCCATCCTCCCCGGGGTGGTGAACTGCCACGTGCACCTGGAGTTTTCCGCCCTGGCGGGAAAGGTGCCGCCGCAGGAACGCTGGGAGGACTGGCTGGAGGCGGCCCTGGCCGCGTACGGGGCGTTGTCGCCGGGAGAGATCAGGGCCGGGATCGCGCACGGCATCGAGGCCCTACGCCGGAGCGGCGCGGCCCTGGTGGGCGAGGTCACCAACACCGGGACCTCCTGGCCGCACCTGGCGGCCAGCAGCCTATCGTACCACCTGTTCTATGAATGCCTGGGGTTCCATCTGGTGGAGCGGTTGGAGCTGCCGGAGACCTTCCCCTGGTTCGGGCAACCGGAGGTGGCGGCCGCAGGCTGCATCTCCGCCGCGGCCCATGCGCCTTATTCGGTGTCCCCGGCCCTGTTCAGGGCTATAGATCAATGGAACGCGGCCCGATCAGGACCCCAGATGGTGCATCTGGCGGAATCCCGGGCGGAACTGGACTTTCTGAGCGGGGGCAACGGCTTTTTCGAGGGTTTGCTGAAGCGGCGGGGACGCTGGGTCGCCGATTTTCAGCCCCCGGGGGTGAGTCCCCCGGCCTATCTTCACGGTCTGGAGTTTCTGGGGCCGCGCACCCTGGCGGTCCATGGGGCCTGGCTCAGCGCCGGGGATTGCGGACTTCTGGCCGACACCGGCGCCTGGCTGGTGCTGTGCCCCCGGGCCAACCGCTACACCGGGGCCGGGACGCCGCCGGTGGCGGAGCTGGTCAAGGCGGGGGTGAACCTGGCCCTGGGCACCGACTCCCTGGCGGGCAACCGGGACCTGAACCTGTTCGGAGAAATGCTCTGGCTGCGTGAGAATTTTCCCGCCTACCCCGGGGAGTGGTGGCTGCGCCTGGGGACCTTAAACGGAGCCCGGGCCCTGGGCCGGGATACGGATTTGGGGAGCCTGGAGCCAGGTAAGCAGGCGGTGTTGGGCTTCATTCCCCTGTCCGGGAGCCGGGATTTTTGGGGCGAATTATTCACCGCGGGCGCGGCGGGCAAGTGGCGCTGGCTGGGGTGAAATAGCGGCTAGCGGTCAGGTATCAGCTATCAGGAAGATCGAACGCCCCCTCACCCCGGCCCTCTCCCCCGCAGCGGGGGAGAGGGGGATTAAGGTGCCAAAGCTAAGCTTTGGCTAAAATTGCGTTCCCAAGCGCAGCTTGGGAACGAGAAGATGAAACACCGCGCTGCACAGGCGAGACGCCTGTGCCACCAAGATCTTTTCAGCGCTTGAAGAAACATCGCCCGGGAGCGAAAAGCTGATGGGCCGTGCCCACCCTACAGGTTCAGGTGAATTTCCAGCCCTCGGTTTTTAATGAAAGCTGACCGCTGCAAGCTGACCGCTAATAAAGGGAGACAACCATGATGGCTAAGGCCCGGTTGGGGCGCATTGCGTATCTCAACGTGCTGCCCATCTATTTCGCCATGGAGCAGATCTTTGGCGAAAACGGTTTCCATCTGGTCCGGGGCACCCCGGCGGAGCTCAACGGGCTGATGCGCCGGGGCGAAGTGGACCTGGGCTCCATTTCGGCCATGGAGTATGGCCGGGCCTGGAGGGATTATCTGTTGCTGCCCGACCTGTCCATCAGTTCCCGGGGGGCGGTGGGCAGCGTGCTTCTGTTCAGCCGGGCGCCCTTTTCCCGGCTGGACGGCCGGCCCATCCGGGTGAGCGCGGCGTCGGCCAGCGGCGCGGCGCTGGTCAAGGTCCTCTTAACCGAGCTTTTCGGGGTTTCGCCCTGCTACCAGTCAGGCCAGGCCAGCGCGCCCCTGGGGGACTGCGCCGCGGTCCTGGCCATCGGCGATGAGGCCCTGAAACTTTCGGCCGCGGGGATCATGCCCTTTGAACTGGACCTGGGGGAGGCCTGGCAGGAACTCACAGGCCTGCCCTTTGTGTTCGGGGTCTGGGCGGTGCGCCGGGATTTTGCCGGGGCTGAACCCGCGGCCACTGCGGCCCTGCACCGGCTGCTGATCAGGTCCCGGGATTGGGGCCTGAAGTCCCTGACCGAGTTGAGCCGGATTGCCGCGGCTTCCTTCAGCATGACCCCGGCCCAGATTCGGGCTTATTTCCGCCGGCTCAATTACTTCCTGGAGGCTGATCACCAGGAAGGTCTGGCCACTTTTTTCCATTATTTGTATAAACTGGGGGAGCTGGAAGAAGAGCCGCGGCTGGAGTATTTTGGAGGGTAGCTATCAGCTATCAGCGGTCAGCTAAAGACAGCAGGGCTGATTGCTGAGCACCAGATGCGTTCTCAAGCGCAGAGCAAAAGATGGTGCGCAGGGCGCACCTTACGGGTCTGTTGATCTGGCTACTTTTTTCCATTATCTGTATGGCCTGGGGGAATTAGAAAAAGCAGGATGAAGGCAGCAGGGCACCGCGATTTTAAAAGCTGATAGCTGATGGCTGAAAGCTGACAGCTATCCCCGAAGGGGAATACATGGGTTACCGCAATTTGCAGGATTTCATCAATCGGCTGGAGCGGGCCGGGGAGTTGGTGCGCATCAAGGAGCCGGTGAGCCCCTATTTGGAGATCACCGAGATCACCGACCGGGTGTGCAAGGCCGGCGGGCCTGCCCTGTTGTTCGAAGCGGCGCCGGGGTATGACATGCCGGTGCTGATGAACGCGTTCGGGTCCATGAAGCGCATGTGCCTGGCCCTGGAGGTGGAGTCCCTGGACGACATCGCCACGGACCTCCTGAGCTTCATGGAGGCGGAAGCCAACACCCTGATGAAGAAGCTCAAGCTGATCCCCAAGCTGGCCCGGTTGGGGCGGATGTTTCCCAAGGAGGTCAGTAAGGCCCCCTGCCAGGACGTGATCCTGACCGGCGAGGAGATTGACCTGGGCAAGGTGCCGGTCCTGACCTGCTGGCCCGAAGACGGCGGCCCCTTCATCACCCTGCCGGTGGTGATCACGCACCACCCGGAGACCGGGCGGCGCAATGTGGGCATGTACCGCCTCCAGGTCTATGACGCTCAGACCACCGGAATGCACTGGCACGCCCACAAAGGCGGGGCCCAGCACTACCGGGTGGCGGAGGCCCGGGGCGAGGCCCTGCCGGCGGCGGTGGCCATCGGGCCCGATCCCGCGGTGACTTATGCGGCCACCGCGCCGTTGCCCGAAGATATCGACGAGATCCTTTTCGCCGGGTTCCTGAGGGGGGAGCCGGTGGAGATGGTGCCGTGCGTGACCCAGCCGCTTTCCGTACCGGCGGAGTCCCAAATCGTCCTGGAAGGTTATGTAGCCCCCGGGGAGAAGCGCGAGGAAGGCCCCTTCGGCGACCATACCGGCTATTATTCCCTGGCGGACGACTACCCGGTGTTCCATCTGACAGCCATCACCCGGCGGCGGCAGCCGGTGTATCCCGCCACCATCGTGGGGCGGCCGCCCATGGAAGACTGTTTTATGGCCAAGGCCACGGAGCGCATCTTTTTCCCCTTGATGAAAAAAACTCTGCCCGAGATGGTGGACCTGAACCTGCCGGTGGAGGGGGTCTTCCACAACCTGGCCTTTATCTCCATTGACAAGCGCTACCCGGGACACGCCCGCAAGGTGATGCACGCCATCTGGGGGCTGGGGCAGATGATGTTCACCAAGATCATCATTATTTTCGATAAGGAAGTGGACGTGCAGGACCTGGGGCAGGTGTTGTGGCGCCTGGGGAACAACGTGGACCCGCGGCGGGACACGGTCTTTGCCGACGGGCCGGTGGACGCCCTGGACCACGCCTCGCCCCTGTCCCATTACGGCTCGAAGATGGGGATCGACGCCACCCGGAAATGGCCCGAGGAGGGGTTCACCCGCCCTTGGCCGAAGGTGATCGACATGGACCCGGAGGTCAAACGCAAGGTGGACGAACTGTGGCCGCGCCTGGGGCTGACGTGAACCGCTACGTGGTGGCCATCACCGGGGCCTCGGGGATGATCTACGCCCGGGAGCTGCTGGCCTATTTCGCCACCCGGCTGGACCTGGAGCTGCACCTGGTGATCTCCGGGGCGGGGGAACAGGTGCTGGCCCTGGAGTTAGGGCGGGCGCCGGAGGATTTGGCCCCCGGGGCTATCCGGCATCGGGTGGACGACTTTACTTCGCCCCTGGCCAGCGGCTCTTTCAGGGCTCGGGCCATGGTGGTGATCCCGTGCTCCATGGGGACCTTGGGGGCCATCGCCCAGGGGGTGGGGCGCAACCTCATCCACCGGGCCGGCGAGGTCTTTCTGAAGGAGCGGCGGCCGCTGATCCTAGTGGCCCGGGAGACGCCCTTGAGCTTGATCCATTTGCGGAACCTGGTCAAGGCCTCCGAGGCCGGGGCCACAATCTTTCCGGCCTGTCCCGGGTTCTACCACCGGCCGCAGGATTTGACGGACCTGGCCCGCCAGTTTGCCGGGCGCATCCTGGACCACCTGGGTCTGGAGCATCAATTGACCCGGCGCTGGGGGGAATAAATGGGGGTAGGGCGGGCGTCCCCGCCCGCCATTTGCTAAGGCAGGCACAGAGGCCCGCCCCACCGAGAGAGCTGAAATGCGGCGATTCCTGCAAAACTTGTATGAGCTCCTGGAGATGATCAAGATCGGCCACAGCGTGTTGGCCCTGCCGTTCGCGTTCATGGGGGCCCTGCTGGCGGCCCGGGGTTTGCCTCCGGGCCGCACCCTGTTCTGGATCGTGGTAGCCATGGTAGGGGCCCGGAGTGCGGCCATGGCCTTCAATCGCCTGGTGGATGCCCGGATTGACGGCGCCAATCCCCGGACCGCGGACCGGGCTCTGCCCGCGGGCAAGATCAGCCGGAGCGCCACTCTCCTGTTTATCGGGGTGAGCGCGGTCGTCTTTATGGGCGCGGCGGCGCAGCTCAACCGGCTCTGTTTCCTCCTGTCTCCCGCGGCCCTGGCGGTGATCCTGGGCTATTCCCTTACCAAGCGCTTTACCGCCGCGTCCCATCTGGTCCTGGGCCTAAGCCTGGGGCTGGCGCCGGTGGGGGGCTGGCTGGCGGTTCGGAGCGACCTGAGTCCCGCGGTCCTGGTTTTGGCCGGCGCGGTGCTCTTTTGGGTGGCGGGTTTCGATATTCTCTATGCCCTGCAGGACGAGGAGTTTGATCGACAGGCAGGCCTCTTTTCCGTGCCAGCCCGGATTGGCCAGACCTGGGCCCGCCGCCTGGCCGGGGGTTGCCACCTGCTGGCGGCTCTGGGTTTCGCCGTCACCGGCCGGTTGGCCGGCCTGGGTCTGATCTATACCGGGGCGGTGGGGGTGAGTGCCGTGATCCTCCTGGTCCAGCATCTGCTGCTGTCGGTTAAGGAGCCGCTCCGGCTGCCCCCGGCCTTCTTTACGCTGAACGGATTGGTAGGCATCGGCCTGGGTTTAGCCACCTGGCTTAGCCTGGCCATCTGACAAGATTTTTTTAGGCCCCATGCAGATTTTCTCCTTGACAAAGATTTTTTTTGCAACTTATAATGGAGCCGACCCTAAAAGGGGGAAAAGGAGAGGTCTTGGATAGTGAGAAAGGAGGGGAAGAGGTACGCAAAACTTCGATCGATTCAAGACCGCCAATCGTGTCAAAAAAATTAAGGGGGGGACCAAGCATGAAGAAAAAGACGTATGTATTGGGTACGGCAGTGCTGCTGGCTGCTCTGCTGGCATTAGCAGGGGTGGCCCAGTCTGCCATGTGGGTCGGCGCCGAAATCGGGGGTAACTTCGTCGGGAGTACCAAAATTGAGGTCAACGGACTAGACTTTGGCAGCTCTAATTTCAGTCCCTCGGTAATCGGCGGCGTGACCTTGGGTTACGATTTTGTCAATACTGGCTTTGGGGCTTATGCCTGGCCTGACTGGATGAAATATTTCAGCGTGGCCACGGATTTTACCTACAACCGGTTGGCGATGAATTCCTCCACCGATATCAATTCATTCGGAAGCGTCTTACCCGTTAACTCCAGATTGAATGGCTATGCGGCGGTGTGGACCTTCCTGGTCATGGCCCATTATGGTTTTCTGCCTGACTCCGAGGTGCCCGGCGGCCGGATTAATCCGTACATCGGCGTGGGGCCTGCCATCGTGTTTTCCGGCATAGACGGCACGCTGCCTGTTCCTTCGAGAGCTGCTCCTCCTACCAACTCCAGGTTCAGCGCTCACAGCACGAACGTCGCCCTGGTGGTTGAGCCCGGCATCCGCTGGGTGGCTCTGAAGAACGTCTCCATCGATACCGCCTTCCGGTGGCGTTATTGCAGTCCTTCTTGGGACGCCGGTGACAACGTTACGGTTAAGGCTAATCCGCTGAACCAGTTCTCTTTCCTGCTGCGGGCTAACTACCACTTCTAAGCCTTTAAACCTCGACTACATAACAGGCGGCCTTCGGGCCGCCTTTTTTTGTGTGCCGGGCCTGGCACTTATCTTGGGAAGTTTTCCCGTTGATATCTCTGACTTGTCCCTCTGGTATCACAACAGCCTTGTCGAGCACGGGCCAAGATGATATGGTGAGTCGGGCCGCGGCGCGGCAGCAGTCATAGATCCCGATTAACGGATTTTTGCCCACATCCTGATGTTTTTCCAGCAACTCATCAACGGTCTGACCACCGGCAGTGTCTATGCCCTCATCGCCCTGGGCTATACCATGATCTATGGCATCTTGGGCCTGATCAATTTCGCCCAGGGGGAAATCTATATGCTCGGGGCCTTTGTGGCGGTGCTTCTCCTGGCCACGGGGAAAGTCGGCTTCTTTCCGGCCTTTACCCTGGGGATGGCCGCGGCGGCGCTTTTGGGGGTAGTGCTGGAGAGGGTGGCCTTCCGGCCCCTGCGGGGCTCTCATCCCCTGGTGCCGCTGATCAGCGCCATCGGCGCCTCCATCTTCCTCCAGAGCCTGGCGCTCCTGATGTTCGGCCCCAATGACCGGCCCTTTCCCGTCCAATTCACCTTCAGCACCATAAACCTCGCCGGCCTGCCCGTATCCACCCTGCAGATTGCCATTCTGGGCGCGGCCCTGGGGTTCATGGCGCTCCTGATGGTCTTCGTGCGCTATACCACTTACGGGAAGGCCATCGTGGCCTGCGCCCTGGACCGGGATACGGCCCGGCTCATGGGGATCAACGTAGACCGCATGGTGTCCCTGACGTTTCTCTTGGGCTCCGCCTTGAGCGGCGCCGCGGGTATTATGATGGCCATCTACTATAACGCCACCTACCCCCGCATGGGTCTGTTGCCGGGCCTCAAGGCTTTCAGCGCCGCCATCCTGGGCGGCGTGGGCAACATTCCGGGAGCCATCCTCGGGGGCTTGCTCCTGGGAGTGGCGGAGAGTATGGGCGCGGCCTATATTTCTTCGGGTTTCAAGGATGCCATCGCCTTTGCCATCCTTATCCTGGTGCTCCTTTTCCGCCCCCAGGGCATCCTCAGAGGCAAGGGGGACTGAGATGGCCGCATACGCGCTGCATCTGGCCATCCTGGCCGGCATCTACATCATCCTGACTGTGAGCATCAACCTGATTGTCGGATATGCCGGCCAGGTGTCCCTGGGCCATGCCGCGTTCTACGGCATTGGAGCGTATGCCTCGGCCCTGGTGACGCAGTACTGGCACTTGCCGTGGCCCGCGGCGGCCCTGTCGGCCCTGCTGGCGGCCGGCTTATGCGGCCTGGCCCTGGGCTTGCCCACCCTGCGGCTCAAAGAGGACTATCTGGCCATCGTCACCCTGGGCTTCGGGGTGATCGTGGACCTGGTCTTTCTCAACCTGGATATTACCGGGGGGCCTGACGGCCTGCCGGGCATCCCGACGCCGAGTTTCCTCGGGCTGAGTTTCCGGGAGCCCTGGCATTATCTGATCCTGGTGGCGGTCATGGTTATGCTGGTCCTCGGGGCCACCTACCGCCTGGTGGACTCCTACCACGGCCGGGCCCTCCGGGCCATCCGGGATCATGAGATCACCGCCCAGGTGATGGGGATCAACACCCCGGCCTATAAAATTATGATTTTCACCCTGGCAGCATCCCTGGCCGGCCTGGCCGGGTCCCTCTACGCCCATTACATCACCTTTATCAACCCCGAGACTTTCGGCCTCCACACCTCCATCCTCATCCTCACCATGGTGGTGCTGGGGGGCATGGGGTCCATGGTGGGCTCAGTGCTGGGCGCGGTGATCCTGACCATCCTGCCCGAAATGCTACGGCAGACCC
>JBAZKX010000068.1:0-8789 GCA_041650575.1 Desulfobaccales bacterium | reverse complement strand
CAAGACCCAAAACGCCCAGGGGCGCTGGGATGAAAAGTATTTCACCGGCACCGGCTTTCCCAACCACTTCATGATCCGCTATCATCTTTACCGGGACTGCTTCCCCCTGATGGCCCTGGGGACATACCTGAAAGCGCTCAAGGGGCTGGAGAGCGACCAGCCGGGCTGATGATTCAGGGAGGGTTCAGGGATATCCGGAACGCTCAAATTTTTGGGAAGGTTGATGGTTTTACCACCGCAGGGGCACGGCGCCGCCGTGCCCCTGCCTGTTGACGGGGCAAAGACGTGAGGAAACGAGGCAAGACCCTGGTCACGGGCGGCTCCGGCTTCGTGGGCCGGGCCGTGGTGGAGGAATTGTTGGCCGCGGGCCGGGAGGTCAGGGTTCTGGCACGCAATCCCGAGCACCCGGCCCTGGCCGGCCTGGCCGTGGAGGCGGCCCCGGGCGACCTGTGGGACCCGGAGTCCCTGGCCCGGGCTTTAACGGGCTGCACTCACCTCTTCCACGTGGCCGCGGACTACCGCCTCTGGGTGCCGGACCCCGAGACCATGTACGCCATCAACGTGGAGGGCACCCGGCAGTTGTTCGAGGCGGCCGCGGCCCGAGGGCTGGAGCGCGTGGTCTATACCAGCACCGTGGGCACCCTGGGCAATCCCGGGGACGGCACCCCCGGCACCGAAGACACCCCGGTCGGCTTGGAAGACATGGTGGGCCATTATAAGCGCTCCAAATTCCTGGCCGAGACGCTGGCCCTGGACTTCGCCCGCCGGGGCCTGCCCGTGGTGGTGGTCAATCCCAGCACCCCGGTGGGCCCCTGGGACTCCCGCCCCACCCCCACCGGCTTGATGATCGTGGATTTTTTGCGCCGCCGCATGCCCGCCTATCTGGAGACAGGCCTCAATCTCATCCACGTCCGGGACGTGGCCCGGGGGCATCTGTTGGCGGAAGCCCGCGGCCGGATTGGGGAAAAGTACATTTTGGGGCATGAAAACCTCAGCCTTTCCCAAATCTTCCAGCTTCTGGGTGACATCACCGGCCTGCCAGCTCCGAAGGTGAAACTGCCCTACTGGCCGGTTCTGGGGCTGGCCTATCTGGATGAGTTTTTCGCCACCCATATCCGCCGCCGCCCGCCCCGCATGCCCGTGGCGGCCATTCAGATGGCCAAGAAATATATGTACTTTGATAATAGGAAGGCGATAGAATATCTAGGACTTACCCTGACGCCGGTGCGCCAGGCACTCAGCGAGGCGGTGGACTGGTTTAAGGAGCATGGGTATGTGTGAACGTGGTCGTCTGGCCTGCCGCCGGACCTGACGCCACCAGAGGAGAGAAACACCTTGCGTTTCCCGTTAGCTTTGAGTTTCGATTTAACCCGTTATCTCATGAAAATGCGCCTGCTGGGAAAGGACAAGTTCCCCCTGGTCCTGATGCTGGAGCCCACCCACCAGTGCAATCTGGCCTGTAAGGGCTGCGGGCGCATCCAGGAATATCGCGACACCCTGGGCCAGTCCCTCACCCTGGAAGAGTGCCTGGGGGCCGTGGAGGAGTGCGGCGCGCCGGTGGTCACCGTCACCGGCGGCGAACCCCTGATCTATCCCCCGGTCTTCGAGCTCTTGCAGGAACTGGTGCACCGCGGCAAGCATATCTATCTGTGCTCCAACGCCATCTTGCTGGAAAAATCCCTGCCCCGGCTGCCCCGTTCCGAACGCCTGACCCTTAGCCTTCACGTGGACGGCCTGGCCCCCACCCACGACCGGATTTTAGGGCGGCCAGGGGTGTTCAATCTGGCCATCAAGGCCATCAAGGCCGCCAAGGCCCAGGGGTTCCGGGTCTGCACCAACACCACCATCTACAAGGAAACCGAGGTCCAGGAGATCGAGATTCTGTTCTCCTACCTGGGGCATATCGGCGTGGACGGCCTGTTGGTGTCGCCGGCCTATAGCTTTGCCGGGGTTAACGATGAGATGTTCATGAGCCGGGACGAGATCAAGGACAAGTTTATCCGTTTGACGGGCAACGGCCAGCGCTTCAAATTCTTCAGTACTCCCCTGTATCTGAGCTTTCTTCGGGGGGAACGCGACTACGAATGCACCCCCTGGGCCAACCCCACCCGCAATCCCATGGGGTGGCGGTCCCCTTGCTACCAGATCGTGGACACCCATTACCCCACTTTTGCCGAGATGATGGACCAAACCCGGTGGGACGACTACGGGGTGGGCCGGGACCCCCGCTGCTCCCAGTGCATGATGCATTCGGGGTTCGAACCCACGGTGGTCCGGGAGATGAGCGGCCTGGCGGACATCTGGACCATGCTCCGCTGGAACCTCAGTTGATGAGCTTAAGAGCGAAGTTCGGAAGGAGGCTCGGGGAAATATAGCCCCGGCGGGGCGGTTCCCCTGCCCTCCCCCTTCGACCCCAAGACGTGGTGAAACTCCCCCAAAGTTTAGCTTCCGATTCCCGTCTGCTGAACGGCGCCACTTTGGTGCTGGTCTGCCTGGGATTATACCTGCCGCTCTTCTGGCACCTGCCCCTGTTGCGGTCGGAGGCCATGTACGCCCTGATACCCCGGGAGATGCTGGCCGCGGGGTCCTGGCTGACCCCCACCCTCAACGGGGTCCACTACCTGGACAAACCCCACCTGATCTACTGGCTCAACCTGTTGGGCTACAAGCTCCTGGGAGTCTCCGAATGGACCGCCCGGGTGCCCACCCTGGCCGTAACCGTGGGGGAAGTCTGGCTTACCTATCTCATCGGCCGCCGCCTGGTGGGGCAGGTGGCCGCCTGGCTGGGGGGCTTCATCCTCCTCACCTGCATCGGCTTTTTCGTCCTGCACCTGCAGATACTCACCGATCACCTGATCACCCTGTCGCTGTTGGCGGCGCTGTATGGGCTGCTGCGCTGGCAGGAGCAGCCGCGCTTTGGCTGGACGGCCTTATTCTTTCTGGGTCTGGTGGCCGGGTTTCTCAGCAAGGGCTTCATCGGGGTGGTCTTCCCCGGGCTGATCGCAGGCCTCTATGCCTGGCGCGTGCGGGATCGCCGCCTGCTGGGCCTGTTCTTCTCGCCCGCGGGCCTCACCCTGGCGGCGATTCTCCTGGGAGCCTGGGCCGTGGGCTCGGAGCTGGCCAATCCCGGCTATCTCAAGTTCCAGATCGTTAACGAGCAGCTCATGCGGTTTTTGGGCCGGCGGGAACCCCCGGACGTCAACACCTTCACCATCACCGGGTTCTGGCTGTTTTTGGGCATCTGGTTGATGCCCTGGACCTTCATCCTGCCGGAAGGCCTCTACCGTTTCCGGCAGGCCTCCCGGCCCGGCCGGGAAGTGGGACCCGCCGGCGATCTGCTGCTGATCTGGCCCGCGGTCATCCTGGGCTTCTTCACCCTGTCGTCCAACCGCATCGAATATTATTCCTTGCCCGCCCTGCCCGCCCTGGCCCTGATCCTGGGCTGGCGCATCAAGCGTTATCTGGACTCCCCGGGAGACCGGGTCATTGCCTTGACCCTGCTGGCCCTGGGCCTGTTGGGGCTTTCCCTTCTGGCGCTGCTGCCGCTGCTGGAACGGATCTGCGTGGATAACCGCCGGGAATTCGTCGGCATGTTCCAGCTTATCTCCCCCATTGCCCGGCAGGCCACCTGGTTTATTCCGACCGCGGCCCTGGCGGGCGCGGCAGCCGCCTGGCTCCGGCGTCCCCGGCTCGCGGTGGCCGCTTACGGGGTCCTGGCCCTGGGCATCGCCTGGTTTACCTTCCAGACCATGGGGGTGCTGTCGCCCCTTCTCTGCGACAAAGTCCCGGCAGAATATATCCGGCGGGCGGCGGCTCCCGAGGACCTGGTGGTCATGGGACCCATCGAAGAGTTCGAATACGGGGCCTGTCTGGAATTTTACTCCGAACGCCGTATCCTGATGGTCAAACGCCACGGCCTGCCCCAGTTCCCTTACCCGGTGCCGCCGGATAGGGACTATATTATCTCGCCGGAACGCCTGCAGGAGTTATGGCAGGGACCCCGGAAGGTCTTCCTGCTCCTGGATGACGCCACTCCTCCCGACCATTTCCTTCAAAACTCCGCGGTGGCCTTGACCCTGCCGGGCAAACGCCTGCTGGTCAATCATCCTTAGCGGTCAGATCTTCTCATAAAAATATCCATTTTGGTGGCGCCTCATTGATCCATCCGCAGGGAGAATTATCTTTTCTGGAAAAGGGCATCGGGAGGTCCGTATGAAAAATCTAACTTTTATTTTGTTGATCGCCATCGTGCTGACGGGAGGCGCGCTCGCCGTAATGTCGGCGCCTGCTCAGGCCCAGTATGGCTATACCTATCCGCCCCCGCCCCCTGATCCTTACGCTTCACCTTGGGTCGGATCCAATACGCCCTGGGTCTATTACAACGGGGACTGGTTTTTGAATGGCATCCTGTATTACTTTTTCGGCTCTCAATACGGTTGGGCCCCGTATTACGCCTATCCCCCCGTCTATATTGTCAGACCTCAGCGCTGGTATGCGCCGATGTGGCTGACGTGGTACAGAGGCCATCCGGTTTACTGGGAACGTTTTCAGCGAACCTATCCCTATTGGCGAGAACACCGGGAAAGTCAGCGTTATGACCGGGATTTCTATGAAAGGCACCATCGCGGCCAGGGAGCTGGATGGGAGGGAGGATTCCGCGGCGTTCCGCCTGCTCAAAGACCCCATCCCGGCGGACCGGGACCGGCTCCCGCCCAGGTAGCCCCGCCTCAGGGACCCAGACCGGCGCCTGGCCGCTTTGCCCCGCCTCAGGGACCCAGGCCGGGTCCGACTCAGGTAGCCCCGTCTGAGGGCCAAAAGCCGGCAGCGGCCCCGCCAGCAGGACCGCAGCCAGGTCCGGCGCGCGTGGCTCCTCCTGAGGGACCGAAAATAGGTCCGGCTCCCATGGCTCCTCCAGCGGGACCGACACCGCCGCCGGTTCGCGTCGCTCCCCCAGAAGGACCGCGGCCCGCTCCGGCTCGCGTCGCCCCCCCTGAGGGACGCAAAGGAGGCGCCCCGGAGCGCGACAGAGGTCCGGCGGGTAAGCCCGAAAGGGCAGGTCCCGGCGAAGAAAAGCATTAGTAAGCTATTGGGAAGAAGGAGGAAGTCTCTCCAAGCTGCGGGTTGGTCAAACGCGATAATCCCGACGAAGAGGCTCTATAGACCGCAAGAGCAGTGGCCAAGCGCGAAGGCATCCTCTGCGGCATCTCCTCCGGGGCCGCGGTGTGCGCCGCACTCAGCTTAGCCCGCCGGTTCCCAATTGAGGGGAGGGTTTCGTTGACATTGCAGAATAAGGCATTATTTTTGCTATAAGAGATGACTCGATTCATCCTCGAGCCATGGCAACGCTCAATCTTATCAGGAGGTGCTAAAATGAAAAGATTTGGGACTTTGCTAATCATTGCAATGTTAGGTTTGGTGCTGGCCTGTGGTAGCAAGGAAGAGGAAAAAGCCAAACAGGCGACTCCGCCGGCACAGGGCGAGAAAGTGGCGCCTCAGGCCCCACCCGCAACGCCCGCTCCCCCTGCCCCGGAGCAACCGAAGCCGGAGCACCCAAAGGGAGACCAACCAAAGCCAGAGCACCCGAAATGATGGAAGTGAAGTAAGGTCAGTGCCCTTGACTGTGGCCTGGTGACCCAGGGAAGTAGCTTCTATGATCTGGCGAAGGATAATATCCGCGGCAGTGGTATGCCTTGTGTTTGTGGGTTGCGGACAGCAAGAGGGGCAAGACGCGCCAAGCGCGTCTGCCCCGCCCGTGGCCAACTCGGTGCCAACCGCTGAGATACAGGCAGGCATAGAGAAGCACATCGAGGCGCAGGTCCGCCTGGGCGGAGGATATTTCCGGCTTCCCTTCGGCAACAAGGAACTCCGTCTCAAGCTGGTCCGGGTCCACACCGAATACCTGTCGAACCTGGGTCCTGGCCGCTATTTCGCCTGCGTGGACTTGGCGGACATCGGCGGCGACGTGTATGACGTGGATTTTTTTCTCGCCGGTGACCCGGCGGCCATGCAGGTCACCGAAACGACCGTCCATAAGCTAAATGGCCAGCCATTCTATGCCTGGGAGCAAAAAAGCGATGGCACCTGGCAGCGCATCCCCTTGAAAGAAGCTTCGGAAGGCCACCTGGGCGTCATCCGAGATCGCGATGAGTTCGAATTTCTCTACCGGGCCACACTGCCCAAGATAACCACTTCCGCCCGCATGTGGCTTCCCGTGGCGGCCACCGACTCATTTCAGACAGTCGAGGTAAAATCCATAAATGCTCCGGGGAAGCAAAGCATATTGAAAGAGCGCGAACACGGCAACAAAGTCCTTTTCTTCGAATTTGGTTCCGAGGACAGCGGCAAAACCATCGAGGTCCGCTATCAGGTAAAGCGACTGGAGAAGGCCGCCTATGCGGCGCCGATACTCAACCAGCGAAAATACCTTAACCCGGACCGTCTGGTGCCGACTGATGAGAATTTTCGCCGTATCGCCGAGCAGGTCGTTGAGGGTAAGAAGGGTGATCTGGTGCGCGCCCGAGCGCTTTACGACCACGTCATCGACCGCATGCGCTACATCAAGTACGGCGATGGCTGGGGTAAGGGTGACGCCGCCTACGCCTGCAACGCCCGCACCGGCAACTGCACGGATTTCCACTCCTACTTCATTGCCCTGGCCAGATCGGTGGGCATCCCGGCGCGCTTCGCCATCGGTGCAGCAATCCCTTCGGAGCGGAACGAGGGCGGCGTAGATGGGTATCACTGCTGGGCGGAGTTCTTTGCCGAGGGCAAGTGGTGGCCCGTAGATATCAGCGAGGGTAACAAGTATACCAGTTTGGCAACCTACTACTTTGGACACCATCCCGCCAACCGCTTCGAACTCAGCCGCGGCCGCGATCTGGTAGTTGAACCGGGTCCCACTTCCGGCCCGATAAATTTCCTTGCCTACCCTGTGCTTGAAATAGGCGGCAACCCGGTAAAGGTTGCGGTCGAGTTCTCCTTCAACAGAAGCAACCCCCGCCAGTAGTCTGCACCCTGCCGGATTAATCGAATTGATCAAAGTCAATGAAAACCGGCTAAATTTTTTCCGCTCTCACCATAATTTCCAGTCTTGGCATGCTATGCGGACCGAGGGGTTTTCTCAGGCAAGATGTTTGAGGAAGTCTGCCCCTGCTTTTTTCCCGCGAAAACTACATAGAGGCAAGGCATCATGAACAGGGCCACCAGGATTCCCAGGGTGAGCCCGCCGATGGCTCCGGCGGCCATGGGCTGAAGCATCTCGCCGCCTTCCTCCAGGTTAAGGGCCAGGGGGATGAACCCGAAGATGATGGCGAAAGAGATCATGGCCCGGGGCCGCAGCCGAATCTTGGCGGCACTGATGACGGCGTCGAGGGGAGAAAGCTGGTTTCGTTGGCGTAGTTCTTCGGCAAAGGTCAGGAGCAGCACCCCCTCATTAACCGTAGCCGCCACCACGATGAGCACCCCGATGATCACCGTGGCTCCCAGGGGAAGCTTCGTCAGAAAGAGAGCGTAAATCATGCCGGCCAGGCAAAACGGCACACATCCCAAAATCAGGGAGGGGAGTTTCAAGCTGTTAAACTGCACGGCCAGAACCACGAAAGAAAAGAAGATCGCGAAGACTAGGACCATCGTCAAGGATCGCTGCATTTCGGCCATCATCTGCGCCTGGCCGCCATACGATAAGACATAGCCCACCGGTAGAGCCAATTTCCCCATGCCTGCCTGGAGTTCGGCCAGGGCCTGCCCGACGCTCACCCCGGCCGCATCCCCCCGGACAATCACTTCCTTCACCTGATCTTCCCGGGCGATTTCCACCGGCCCCACGGCCTGGGTAACCGTGGCCACGTCCCGCAACCGCAGGTATCCCCCTTGAGTGCTGTTTAGCACCAGATTTTCAATATCCTGGCGCGAGGCAAAGTGTTTTTCGGGAATCATCACCCGGATATTATAGAAGTAATCCCCTTCCCGGTATCGGGTGGCCACCGCCCCGCTGACCAGGGAGCGGACTGTGTTGGCCACGTCCACCACCGATAAACCGAGCTCTGCCGCGCGGGTGCGGTCCACGACCACCTGGTACTCCGGTTTGGACAGGTCCATGGAAACATAGACATTGGTGAAGTGTTGCAGTTTATTCATGGATTCGGCGGCTTGCCGGGCCAGATCAAAAAGTTTGTCAATTTTGTCCCCTCTGATCTTGACCTCGATGTCGGCATCGCCCACCTTGAGAATACCTTTAATTCTCATCTGCATGACCATGGGCCTGCCACCGGGGACGGAGATCTTGGCCAGGGTCTTTTTCAGGCGCTCAATGTATTCCTTGGTGCTCACTTTGCGGGCATGCCGCGGCACCAACTGAATGTCCACTTCTCCCTCTTCGGCAATCTCATAAGTGGCCAGTCCCCATATCCTGGCGCCCGCCATGGTGACGTAGCTTTCGATCAGGGGATCACCCACCAGCTTGGCTTCGACCTGGCTCAGGAGTTTATTGGTTTCACCCACTGCGGTTCCGGTCGGCAGCTTGACCTTCACCACGACCCGGCCGTCGTCTATTTGGGGCAGAAACTCGCTGCCCAGGAATGGCACCAATAAAACTGCGCCCACCAGCAAGATCACAAAACCAGCCAAGGCCGCCTTGCGATGGCGCAAAGTGTGGGTCAAGAGACCCCCGTACCACTCGGTCACCCAGGCGAAAAAGCGCTCGAACCGGCTGCCCTCCCCATGGCTGCGCCCCGGTTTGCCCGTCAGGACCGCGGTGAGCATGGGGGTCAGGGAGATGGCTAAAAGCAGGC
>JBAZKX010000067.1:0-8845 GCA_041650575.1 Desulfobaccales bacterium | reverse complement strand
CTGGCCTTTGCCCGTCTGGGTAAGCAGGAGATCAATAAAACCGATATCGACATGACGGCCCTGGCGCAGACTATTTTCCAGGAACTCCGGAACTGGGACCCGCACCGGGAGGTGCGGCTGACCCTGAAGCCGCTGCCCCCCGCGCAGGGAGACCGGGCCTTGATGAACCAGGTCTGGGTCAATCTCCTGGCCAATGCCCTGAAATTCACCGGTCCCCGGGAACCCGCGCTGATTGAAATCGGGGGCTGGACTGAGGCCAACGACCGGATTTATTATGTCAAAGATAACGGCGTCGGCTTTGACATGCAGTACGTGGATAGATTATTCCGGGTCTTTCACCGGCTGGATCCGAACTCCGAATTTGAGGGCACCGGGGTGGGACTGGCCATTGTGCAAAAGATTATTCAACGCCACGGCGGCCGGGTCTGGGCCGAAGGGACGGTCAATCAAGGGGCCACTTTCTATTTTTCTCTGACCCAGGCCTCAAGCGCCCACCACAGAGAGGCCAGCACGTCATGAAAACCTCGGATAGCAATTACCGGGAACGCTCCCTGAAGATCCACGGCATGATTTGCGCCAAGTGCGGCCGGGAGTTCACCAATCGAAACCGGCAGTTGTTGACGGTGCACCACAAGGACGGGAATCCCTGGAATAATCCCCCGGATGGCTCCAACTGGGAGAATCTCTGCGTTTACTGCCACGAAGACGAGCACAGCCGCCAACGTCTCGGCGACTATCTCGATGAGGATTGATAGATAAGTCACCGTAGGGGTAAGCCGGCGGCTCGCCCCTACATCGGAATACCTCCCTCAGTTCTCCACCGGGACCATGCCCCGGCCTACCATGATGCGGTCCCGGCCCCGGGCCTTGCTGCCAAACATGGCCTTATCGGCGATGAGCAACAGCTGCTCCCGGTCCTGGGCGTCCTCCGGTACGGTGGCGATGCCGTAGCTGGCGGTGACCTTGATCTGGAGCCCTTCATCCTGGAGGAAAGCCGCCTGGTTGAGGGTCTGGCGCAGGCGGCGGGTGACCTCCAGCGCCTCCGACTGGGAGCGCCGGGGCATCAGGATGATGAACTCATCGCCGCCGTAGCGCACCAGGCTGTCTTCGGGCCCCAGCAGAGTATGGATCACCCGGGCCACCTGGGCCAGGACCCGGGTGCCCCGGAGATGGCCGTGACCGTCCACCACCGTCTTGAAATTGTCCAGGTCAAAAAAGACCACCGAAAATGGTTCGCCCCGGTTGATCAGTTCGGGGATCAGGCGGTCCAGTTCGTGGATCAGGTAACGGGTATTGTAAAATCCCGTCACCTCGTCGATGAAGGTGCGGGCTTCGAGTTTCTGCAGGTTCCGGACGTTGTCTACCGCGATGGCCACATAATCCGCCAGGATGGTCAGGTGGGGCAGGTATTTTTCCCGGAAGAATTTTTCGTCTTCCACGTTGACCACTTCAAAGACCCCGATCACTTCTCCCCGGACGTTCAGGGGCAGGGCGATGATGGAGCGGGTGTCGAAGCCGGTGGAGTTATCCACCCGGTCCGAGAAGCGAGGGTCCTGGTCCGCATCGGGGATGAAGATCGGTTGCCCCGTTTGGGCCACGGTCCCGGCGATACCTTCCCCCGGCTGCAGGCGGATATCCTTGACTTTCTCCGGGGCCACTCCTGTTACCACCGCAAAGTAAAGGTCCCGGGTCTGGGGGTCGATGAGCAGTAAGGACCAGTTCCGGGCAGGGATGATCGCCCTGATGCGATCCAAGACCGCGCTTAACAGCGTCTGCATATCATAGGCGCTCATCAAGGCCTTGGAGAACTCGATGGTGGTCAGCAGCCGCTCCACCTGGCCGGTGTCCGAGAGGGCGTAGAAAGACTCGTCACTCTGGTCCATAGACATTGCTCCTGGTAAAGAATTTTAGGATCAAGGGCCTGACATTGCAAGGATTTTGTACGGACCCCAACTGCCGCCCCCGGCGGCCGGGGGGCTGATCGGTTGACATCGACGCCGGGGGATGGTTAAATGCGAACTTAACTATGAAAAAGGAGGCAGTCATGGCCCATAAGGTATTAGTTGCCCTGGATAGCTCGGAAGGGGCCTGGCGCGCGGTGGAATACGTGGCTGAAGCTTTCGGAAAGACCCCGGGGGTGCAGGTCAGCCTGCTTCACATTCTGTCGGGCCTGCCGCCGGCTTTCTGGGATGACGGCCATATTCTGGGAGATCAGGAAAAAGAATCCCGGCAGCGGCTCGTGGCCAATTGGCAGGCGGAACAGGAAAAGGGGTGGCAGGGCCTGGTGAAAAAGGCCCATGATCGTCTGGCCAAGGGGGGAATTCCCCAGGACGCGGTGAGGAATCGGTTCAAGCCCAAGGATTACGACGTAGCCGAGGATATTCTCAGTGAAGCCAATACCGGTGGCTTCAGCACCATCGTCATGGGACGCCGGGGCCTGGGCATGGCCAAGGCCCTGCTCCTGGGGAGCGTCACCAACAAGGTGGTGCAAAATGCCAAGGGCTGCGCGGTCACCATCGTAGGGTAGGCCCGGGGATCATCACCATACGAGTAGGCCCAGCTCAAAAACTCTTCAGCCTGGAAGACCGATGCGGGAGGGCGATTCTGCCCTCCCGTTTCCTTTGCCCCGGTTCCCCAACAATTAGCGCTTAAAATCCATCTCAATATAGTTGTCTTTCAGGATGCTGGCCAGAGCGAACCCCTCTGCCACCTCCTCCTTGGTGATCACGATACCCTTGTCAGTGAGTTCCCCGGCCGTGAGCGACGGGGGGTGGCCGGCAAACAACCGCCGCACCACCTGGTGCATGGTGCTGGAAGACACGTTGCCCCGTTGGGGGACACCCCGGGGGACATCGTTATGGATGCGCTGGAAGAAGAAATCCACTGAGTAATCTAAGGCCGGGCTCACGAAGCGCACCACCTGTTCGCCTGCCGCGCCTTCGTTGAGGATTTCCTGGGGCACATAGCGGTTAATCACCTGCTCCGTGCGGTTCTGCTGGGCCAGATAGAGAATGGAAACCAGGTCATAGTGATCCAGGGGACGCTGTTCGTCCTGCTCCACCCGAGTGGTGCCAAACTTGCGGAACCGATATTCCGGGGCCTTGGCGTCGCGGTTGACCACCATGTCCACCCCGATGGTCCCCACCGAGCAGGACAGGTTGAATTGGGTCTCGTCTTCGATGGGCACCCCATAGCTCCGCAACTTCTCCACGATGAGGCCGTGGCGGTGGCCGCAGAGGATGCGGCGAATCAAAGACTGCATCAGGTTCGGGCTGGCATGGTACTTGGCCGACACCGCCAGTGACGTTAAACTCTCGAGGGTCATTTCCACATAATAATTGTCCGTGCTGAGCATCAGGTTGATCTTGCCCTCCTGGTCGCCGCCGGGACTGTAGCGCCGCCAGATCTCTTTCCAGTCATATTCTTTGAGTAAACCCAAGACAGAAATCAGATCATAAGAATCCAATTCTCGCCCTTCCATCTCCTCTACCAGACATTTGTCTCCCATGGCGAGCCTCCCTTGGTTTTTAGCATATAGATAATCATGGCAAGCCCGCGGTGCAACGGGCTGCCTTCCAGGGCCATATCCATCGGCATTGCTTGGCTCTGGGCCGACCATGGGGGCCGTGGCGAAACGCCTGGCCTCTCTCTTGTTTTTCAGCCAGGAATGCTTATTTTTTAGCCAATCCCGCGATCAAACCCGGTACTGGAAAGGAGAAATAGCCATGGCACTGCATATCTGCTGGCTGGATGACCTGGCCAAGGCCAAAGAGAGCGCCCGACAGACGAATAAACCCGTTCTGCTGGATTTTTTCAATCCCCAATGAATTGGCTGCCAACAGATGGGTGCGGTTACGTACCCTCATGAGCAGGTCGTTAAGTTTGTGGACTACAACTTCGTGCCGGTCCAGATCGAGACCTCGAATAAGGCCATGACGGACCAGTTCAAGGTCACTTGGACCCCCACCATCATTGTGCTGGACGCCGACGGCAACGAGGTCCATCGCGTCGTGGGCTTTCTGCCGCCGGAGGAATTCATCCCCACGTTCATGGTGGCCAAGGGCAAATGGTACTTCAACGCCGATCAGCATCCCGAGGCCCAGGGCATGTTCGACGAGGCCCTGCGGGAATACCCGAACAGCGCCGCGGCCGCGGAAGGGGTCTTCTTCCTGGGGGTCTCCCACTACAAGCTGACCCACGACCCCAAACCCTTGCGGGCCGCCTACGAAACCTTAATGGCCAAATTTCCCGGCAGTGAATGGGCCAAGCGAGCGGCCCCGTACCGCCTCATCCCTGCCTAGAGCCCGGTCTGCGAAGGCGGTTGAGGGAGGGGCCGGGGGACTGAGAGCCGCAGGCGCCTCGCCGGCGGTTCCCCTGCCCTCCCCTTCTCTTTTCAACCCCCTCAAATGCTTCTGAGACCAGGATCAGGAGCCCCCGGATTTATATCGGAGATCCGCCATGGAAGTGAAAGTCGGGCAGGCCGCACTGGAATTGGTAGAAGGGGATATCACCCGCCAGGACACGGACGCCGTTGTTAACGCCGCCAATCAGTATTTGCGTCCCGGCGGCGGGGTGGACGGGGCCATCCATCGGGCCGGCGGGCCGGCCATCGAGGCGGAATGCCGCCAATTGGGGGGTTGCCCCACGGGGGAGGCCAGGATCACCACGGGCGGCAACCTCAAGGCGCATTACGTCATCCATACCGTCGGGCCCATTTATAGGGACGGTTTCCACCGGGAGCCGGAGTTGCTGGCCTCGTGCTACCGGGAGAGCCTGAAGCTGGCCGCGGCCAAGGGCCTCAAGTCCGTGGCTTTTCCCTCCATCTCCACCGGCGTTTACGGCTACCCCCTGGCGGACGCGGCCAAGATCGCGCTTACCACCATCCTGGACTACCTGGCCCAAAATCCTGAGATCAAACTGGTGCGCCTGGTGTTATTCGGCCGGCCGGCCCTTGAGGTCTATGAGCAGACGTTAAAAGAACTATCCCGCCGCGGGTAACCGCGTTTCCAGCCTCGGGTAGCGCCGCCCCTGCATCGGTCGGTTGGCTAACCCCGCCTCAGCCGCCTCCCGCGCCCTTGAAGAGAAAAACCCGGTTATGGCGGTACGGCCCTACGTCCAGCATGGTATAGCCCAGCTCGGATAAGGTTTTCAGATAGCGGCCCCGGAAGCGGGGCACCAGGTCAAAGCTGCCTGTGACGCAGCCTCCGTCCCCCACCTCCAGGTAGTATTTAACTCCGGGAATGGAGAGGATCTCGGCCGGGGCCGGCGACCCCATGGGGGGCCAACACCAGAAGACCAGGTCGGGCCGGAAGGCCGCTAGGGCCTGCCGGTGGTCCGCCTGAAAGACCCGGACCCCATAAGGCCTGGAGCAGCAAGGCGGCTCCAGGTCGGTGGCCACCACCGGAAAACCCCGCTCCGTCAGGGCCGCGGCCACAAAGCCCTCCCAGGCCCCCACCTCCACCACCCGGGTAACCTTCAGGCGCCGGAAAAGGCGAATCAGGGCCTGGAAAAACTCTTCCGTGGGCAGAAAATAGAACTGCTGGCTGCCGCCTAAAACCACCTCGGACAACATGCCCCCGGCCTTCAGGAACTCTTCCAGATCTCTTTTCCGGGGTACCCGCCTCCGGCCCTCCTCGAACAGGAGGTCCCGGCCGCGCCGGGCCAGCTCAAGTGAGGCCGGAAACTGGGGCAAGGTTCCCCGGCTCGATCCTGCCACGCCCCGGATATAGGCGGGCCGGCTCTTCTCCTGCGCCTGGATGCTGCCGGGATAAAACAGCACCCCATAGGCGCCGCCCGCGGGGCTCAGGGTGGCGGTCCAACAGATACGTTGCCGGCCGCTGAATATCAGGGGCAGGTAGAGCCCCTGGATGCTTTTTTCCTTGGTGAGAAGGCTGGCGAGTTCGGGGAGTGACGGCAGGCGCCAGTCCCGGCGTCCCCCCCAATTCCCGCGGTTGAGGCCGTCCAGGTACGGCCCGGCCATCTCCTGGGGCAGAGGCTGGGGCGAGCCCCCCTGCTGCCAGATCAGGCCGGTCTCCCGGTCGCAAACCACTCCCGGGTCTGTCAGGGCAAACCGGGGTGAGCCAGCCGTGCGGCAGATCTCAGGCCCCTCCGGGATCTCCGGTGGCCAAAGCCTTTGGCCGCAGGCGGAACAATAGGGAGTAGCTTGAGGAAGCCGTCGGCGGCAACTGAGACAGCACGCCAGGGTATCAGAAACCATCGAAATCATTTCTCAATGCGATCAAAAAAAAGCCCCACCTAAAAAGGTGGGGCCCAATGGGGCAGAAAATTTAGCGGGCTTCGGGGGACTCGATCCGTCCTTCCAGTTCGCCGATATAATTTTCCAGAAATTCCTCGATGAGATATACCCGCCCCAGTTTATGGTCCATGCGGGGGAAAACCTCGAGAGGGGCCCGGTCGCCTTTTTTGGCATAGCAGCACAATGCGGGGATGGTCTTGCCGAAGTACTCTTTGTAATCGGAGCCGCGGACCTCACCGAAAATCGGACGGTATTCGGAGGCGGGACCACTGGAAGCCTTATGATACTGACGGAACGGATCGGCGTTGTCAGCCATATCAATAGCCGCGGTTTCCACGCCCTTGGATTGCAGGCTCTTGAGTAGGTTCAGCACGTTAGCGTTGTCACACTTATATTTATCCACAGGTGTATGTTTGGTGCTGTAGTAAAATTCTATGAAGCCAAGTCTCGCCATGTTTTTGCCTCCTCCCGTTTAGGCAGATTTGTTTTGTGCGCAGTTTCACGTACCCTCTTGCCCTACATACCATCTACCCACAAAATATGTCAAGATTTTTTCTGTCTGGATGGAGTCTTAGATAATATTTACCTCATCTGGACGCAGCCGTGGTAAAAAAGAGGGACTGAAAATCAATTTTTCCGGCCTCGGGCGGTCTCGCCGATTATGCCAGGCCTGCCTTGTTGCCCCGGAAGGAGGAAGAATAGCAGTGAAGGAGATCTGGTCCGGCTTGCCGGAATGGCTGCCGCTGCCCGCCGGGAAACTGATCCCGGCGATCATCCAGGACGCGGCCACCGGTGTGGTCCTGATGCTGGTGGAGGTGAATCAAGAGGCCCTGGAGCTGATGGCCGCCACCGGCCGAGTCCATTACTATCATCCCGATAAACGCAAAGTGGTGGCCAAAGGAGAGGCCTCGGGGCACTTTCAGGATCTCATCGAGATGCGCCTTTCTTGCCGAGGAGACCAGTTCGTCCTCAAGGTGCGCCCCGCGGGCGGGGCCTGCGAACTGGGATACGCCTCCTGCTTTTTCCGGCGCTTCACCCCTCACGGCTGGGAAATCGCCGACCCCAAGGCCTTCGATCCGGAAGAAGTCTATCCGGAAATCGCCTTTTCGCACTAAAAAATTGAGGGGAGGGTCGGGGGACGAGAGTCCCCGACCTCCCCTCAAACTCCTCTCCCTAACCCCTAATAGGATTAAGGGTGTGGATTTGGGGGAGGGGTAAGGGCCGTTGGCCCTTAGTCCCCTTCCCCACATTTCCCGTCCTTAAATCTTGATCAGCCCCGCGGCGGCTTTGGCGGCCATGACGGTGTTCTTCATGAGCATGGTGATGGTCATGGGGCCGACGCCGCCCGGCACCGGGGTGATGTAGGAGGCCTTGGCGGCACAAGACTCGAAGTGCACGTCGCCCTTCAGGATGGCCTTGCCGGTCTTCTCGCTGATGCCGACCCGGTTGACGCCGACGTCGATCACACAGCAGCCTTCTTTGATCCAGTCACCCTGGACGTATTCGGGCACGCCCGCGGCCACCACGAGGATGTCGGCCCGGCGGCAGTGCTCGATGATCTTCTCTTTGGGGGTGCCGGTGTGCACGCAGGTGACGGTGGCGTTGGCGCCCTTCAGCTTCTGGATCATAATGGCTACCATGGGTTTGCCCACGATGTTGGAGCGGCCCACTACCACCACTTCCTTGCCCTTGGGGTCGCCGTAGGAGCGATTGATGAGTTCCTGGCAGCCCGCCGGGGTGCAGGGCAGAAAAACGTAATTGCCGATGAGGATGCGGCCGACGTTGACCGGATGGAAGGCGTCTACGTCCTTGTCGGGATTGATGGCCAACAGCACCTTGTTGGAGTCGATGTGCTTGGGCACCGGCAGTTGGATCAGGATGCCATGGATCTTGGGATCCTTGTTGTATTTATCGATCAGGGCCAGCAGGGCTGCTTCAGTGATGTCCGCGGGCTGGCTATCCTGGATCGAATAGAATCCCAATTCATGCGAGGTCTTCTGCTTGGCGGTGACGTAGCTGACGGACGCGGGGTTCTCACCCACCAGGATGGTGACCAGGCCCGGGGTTACATTATGTTTGGCTTTGAGTTCTTCCACTTCCTTTTTCAGCTCTTCACGTATCTGGGCGGCCACTTCGGCCCCTTTGATCAATTTTGCAGCCATGTACCTGGCCTCCTTACTTGTGATTTTTTTCTTTTAATACCACCATTGGTTCGTCAAGGTCAATCAAAAATTCACTTGGGCGGCGGGAAAGATGGCCAGGAGGCGTTGGCTTTTTTCTATCAGGAGAGATATAATTATTATTTTATAACTTCTTGGAGCGCAATCGTGCCCATTATCGTACAAAAATATGGCGGCACCTCGGTAGGCAACCCGGATCGCATCGCCAATGTGGCCAATCGGGTGGTCAAGGGGTGGCGGGACGGCAATAAGATGGTGGTAGTGCTCTCGGCCATGGCCGGGGAAACCGACCGCCTGATCAATCTGGCCAAAGAACTGGCGGAGGACCCGGACCCCCGGGAATTGGACGTTCTCTTAGCCACCGGCGAACAGGTGACCGTGTCCCTGTTCAGTATGTTCCTTAGGTCCC
>JBAZKX010000066.1:0-8890 GCA_041650575.1 Desulfobaccales bacterium | reverse complement strand
AAGGGGACAAAATGATGCCTGAGCGGATTCTGAAGGCAAATTTTAATTTAACCAATGTGCAATTCAGCATTATTTGGTATAACAACTTAGTGGTATGAACAGTCTCCCCTCAAGGGGGTAGATTAATGAAAAATGAGGGGTTAAGGCATGAACAAGATTGCCGTGACCAGTGAAGGTCCCTCGCTGGACGATCAAGTTGACCCGCGCTTCGGTCGGGCCGCGGGTTTCGTCGTCGTGGACCTGGAAACCATGGACACCCAATACATTGATAATGGTCAGTCCCAGGTGATGGCTCAGGGAGCCGGCATCCAGGCCGCGGAGCTGATCGCCCGGGCCGGCGTGAACTTTCTGCTCACCGGTTATGTCGGACCCAAGGCCTTTAAGGCCCTGTCTGCCGCCGGGATCAAGGTGGGGCAAAACCTGGAGGGTCTGACCGTACGCGATGCGGTGGCGCGGTTCAAGAGCGGCCGGGTCGAGATTGCCCAGGCAGCCAACCGGGCCGGACGATGATCGTTTCCGTGGCGAGTGGCAAGGGCGGCACCGGCAAGACCACGGTCGCCGCTTCCCTGGCCACTGTTTGGGAAAGACCGGTGTGGGGCGTGGACCTTGATGTGGAAGAGCCCAACTTGCATCTCTTTCTCCGCCCGGCCATTGCCGGAAGCGAAACGGCCTGGATGACGGTGCCGGCGGTGGAGGAAGCAAAATGCACCTACTGCGGCGCCTGCTCCGAGCTGTGCCAGTTTAAGGCCATCAGCGTATTCAACCAGGTGATTTTGACCTTTCCCGAGATGTGTCACAGCTGTGGCGGCTGCCTGGCCGTATGTCCCGAAAAGGCAATTTCTCCAGGCCGGCGGGAGCTGGGCGAAATCACCTGGGGGGTTGCCGGCCGCGTGGAATTTCTCGCCGGCCGGCTGCGCATCGGCGAGGCCATGAGCCCGCCCCTGATGCGCCAAGTGAAGGCCAGACTGGAGCAGATGCTGGCCAAGGGCGGGGATGCCGTCATCGACGCGCCGCCGGGGGTGAGCTGCCCGGCAGTTAATGCGGTGCTGGACAGCGATGTGATACTTCTGGTTACCGAACCCACTCCCTTCGGCGTCTATGACTTTAAGCTCGCCTGGGAAGCCTTTGCGCCTTTGGGAAAACCCATGGGGGCCGTGATCAATCGGGCCGGCCTGGGCAATGATGCCATTTACCGGTTCTGTCAGGAGAAGGGGCTGCCGATACTGGCCGAGATTCCCTACGACCGGTCCGTCGCCGAGGCCTATGCCCGCGGCCGGATCATTGCGGACCTGAGCCCCGGGTTCAAGGAAACCTTTGTCGCTCTGCGGGATAAAATTCGCGCCCTGGCGCAACCCAGCCCATCCCGAGAGGCCGCGCATGCGTGAGATCATTGTCATCAGCGGCAAGGGCGGCACGGGCAAAACCTCGCTGACCGGGGCGTTTGCCCATCTGGCCGGTGATAAGGTAATCTGCGATCTGGACGTGGACGCCCCGGATCTGCACCTGCTGCTGCAGCCGGCGAACGAACGCCTGGAGGAATTCTTCTCGGGGCATGAAGCCCGAATCGATGGGGAGAAATGCGATGGTTGCGGCCTCTGTGCCTCCCTGTGCCAGTACGGGGCGATCCGGGAGCATGGAGCAGGTTTTGCGGTTGACCCGTTACGCTGCGAGGGCTGCAAGGTCTGCGTGGCATTTTGCCCCGCTGCGGCCATCGGCTTCCCCGAGAGACACTGCGGCCAATGGTACGTCTCCTCCACTCGCTTCGGCCCCCTGGTCCATGCCCAGCTCTTTCCGGGCGCGGAGAACTCGGGCCGGCTGGTGATGGTTCTCAAGCAACAAGCTCGGGAACTGGCCAAAGCCCGGGGCGCCGATCTGGTGTTGTGCGACGGCGCGCCCGGCATCGGCTGTCCGGTGATCAGTTCGCTGTCGGGCGCGCACCTGGCTGTGGCGGTCACGGAGCCCACGCCCTCGGGGCGACACGACCTGGAGCGGGTAGCCGCTCTATGCCGGCATTTTCAGACGTCCTTGGCGGTCATCATTAACAAGTTTGACCTCAATCCGGACGAGACCGCCCGGATCGAATCCTTTTGCCGGGACGAGAGTTATCCGGTGCTGGCGCGCTTGCCCCACGACCCGCTGGTTACCAAAGCCATGGTCCAGGGTCTGGTCGTCACCGAGTTGCCGGAGTCGGATTTTAGCCGTGCCCTGGGGCAGGCCTGGGGCCGGATCGAGGCCCTGGCCGGCCTGGCCCGGTAAGGCCGCGGCAAGAGAAGATTTTACTGCCTGGTGGAAGCAAGATAGCCTGAAGCTCCGCTGACGCCGGGTCTTGCATTAAATCAGGATACATTTAAAAGCACCTTAAGGAGAATATCGATGCAAAGTACAATTGTCGCCATTCCCTCCACCCATCCTGGGGGACTCGAGGCCCCCTTGGGGGCGCATTTCGGCCACTGTGACCTCTACACCCTGGTCAAGATCGCCGAGGGCAAAGTGATGGAGGTCACCACCTTGCCCAACGTGCCGCACCAGCAGGGCGGCTGCCTGGCCCCGGTCAATCACCTGGCCCAAAACGGCGTACAGGTCCTCATTGCCGGCGGCATGGGCATGCGGCCGCTTATGGGCTTCAATCAGGTGGGAATCGACGTCCTGTATGGTAACGGCGCCCAAACCGTGCGCCAGGCAGTGGAGGGCCTTTTGAAGGGAACCTTGCCGCGCTTTACCACTGAGTTCACCTGCGGCGGCGGTGGCGGGGCTCCCCAGATGGGAAAGGTCTGATCGTCAAGCAAGGAGAACTGCCGGAAGACCACCGAAAACCGCGGAGCTCTGAACCTGGTTCAGGGCTCCGCGCGCTATCTTCGCTAAGAGGTGAATCCATGCTGCACATCGTCCTCGCCACCGCTCGACCTGAAGCCATGCAGGCCTTCGCCGCAGCTCTGTCCTCAAACCCTGAGGTGAACCTCCAGCAGGCCAACTCCGGAGCCGAGGCCCTTGAAGCCGCGCGCGCCTCTGCCCCCCATCTCGTGATTATTGACGCCAATCTCCCGGACACCGCGCCTCTGGATCTCGTCCAAAAGCTGCTCATGGTCAACGCCATGGTGAATACCGCGGTGGTCAGTCCGCTTTCTGACGACGAGTTCCACGAGGCGAGCGAAGGCCTCGGGATTCTCGGCCGGCTGCCGACCGAGCCCGGCATGGAAGCTGCCAGCGATCTGCTGCACAAGCTCAAAATGGTGCTTGGGGTTGGCTGATTCCAGCTACCTGCTTACCGTGACCTCGCCCAAACAGAATCTTAGTCGATGAGCCTGGGGGATCTCACCCCCCACGGCGAAACCTCCTGATTAACGCCAGTCCCCCTAGTCCTCCGGTCAGCAGGGGGAGGGTGCCGGGGAGAGGCACGCTTTCCGTGGCCACATGGATGTAATCAAACAGGATGGTGGCCTCTGAGGGAAAACCCTCTGTGCCTTCGATGGGATAGAGAAACCAGCCAAGATTTTCCCCGAGAGGATTGGGCATGACGGTAAACCAGGCATTGACACGGTACCAACCGGCGCCAAGATCTTGGACTTGATAGCCATTCACAATCGAATAGGGACCTGTTGGTTCTAACCCTCCAATCCCGCCCTCCAAAACGCCATTTTGACCCCGGTAAAATTCTGCTTCCAGCCAGATGTGTTTAACCGGATGGCTGCCCCAGTTGTCCAGATGCAAGTCAATACTTAGGGAATCCGCAGAGTTACTGATCCCAATCAGTCCCTGGCGGCCAGAAAAGCGCGGGTCGGTATCTATCCAGGTTAGCTCAGCGCCGGACCACTGAAAATAATCGCTGGAGTATAATTGGGGGTCCAGGCGCCCTTGCATGTGATACCACGGGGACGCCAGCTCTCGAGCATTAGGCCAGGTAGCGCCAGGATCTAGAGGCCAGGAGTTGGGATTAGTAGCAAAATCCAGAGAGACATTGCGCTGGTACGGAAACGGTTCGACCCACCAGCCGGAGGGGGTTATTGGGTTTGATTCAGGCGGGGTAATAAAGGGGCTTGCCAAGGCATAGGGGGTCACCGCCAGGGTAAGCGCCAAAACGGTTACCATAATCAACAGACATGGCCGGGCTGCCGATTTCCTCCCCATTGTCACACCTCCAGAATTTTTTACCATATTTTTTACACTGCTACCTTAGTTTAAGAATATTGTCAATTTTTTTAATTAAAAGCACCCTGCTGCTAGGCACCGGGAAGGCAAGCGCGGCCCCATAGAGTACCGGCTTCAGGCCGCGCCGTTTTTAGAAACCCGGACCATTCATTATGATCCCCAACTCTGGATAGGCTGTTGGAGCGGGTGATGGAGGAGGTGAGGCTGGCTTTGGGGGAGATGGTCAAAAAGTACAGCAATCAAATCATTGCATTAAGCATTATCTACCAAATGCCTGGGATGAGGCGGGGTCGATTTTTGGCGTAGTCAACATATTTATCCATTTTAAACAGAGTCTTTTCTTCAATGATAATGCGGAGAATTATTGCCGGGATAAGGATCAAGGAAAATAACGTGAGGGTAATCCAGTTAAAGAAGAAAATGATTATACCCAGGTTGGCTAAAATCATGCCGGCATAGGCCGGATGCCTGATACGGCGGTAGGGTCCCGTTTCAATAATTTGATGCCCGGCAATTTGCCTGACAATATGCGAATAATATTTCCCCAGGGTTTTAATAGCCCATAATCTATAAGCGATCCCGGCCAAAAAGAGAATGAATCCTAAGAGATGGAATAGATTTGGCGAGTGCCATGCGGAAGTGAACCAGAGAGCCGAAACGAAAACTGCGCCCTGACCGAAGGCATATAGTTCACAGGTGCCATAATCAGAGGTCTTATTCCCTTTGTGCATTTCCGCTTTAGAAATTTTGGATTCAATTATGATCCAGGCCACATAAACCGAAGCAAAAATAACGTCGAAATTAGCGATGGAGCAAATCCAGATATTTTGATGAATTATCCTATTGAGCGATAAAAGACAGATAAGCGCCAAAAGCAGACCTGATAAAATTAATGGGATCGCGTTGCGTATATTCATAACGTACCAATATCTGAAATTCAGGATGGCCTTCACTTAACTTAGAGTAGATGGATAAAACTAACTATTCTCCGATGTTGCATTACGTTAAAAAAGGGGCGGGTATAACCCCGCCCCTCCACGTTTGCTGCGATGAAAACCTTCTGCCTTACACTTCCAGCCAGGAGTCCGAGAACAAGACCTGGCCCATGATGACCCGGGCGGTCTTGGCGTAGTTTTGCAGTTCTTTGGACATGGCGGGGATGTCCACGGACTTGCCGTCCATGATATCGCACACGATCTTCACGGCTTCCGGCTTTTTACCGTTGACCACGTCGGCCAGGTCCTGGTCGAAGGCGTCCACGATGGCGGACACCATGCCGTTCCGCTGGAGCATGATGACGTAGGCGCGGTTGATGATGGGCCGCAGGTCATCGGGCACGCCGTTACTGCAGTTGGACAGGCCGCAGGTGGATTTGCAGCCCGGCGCCATATCCTGGAGCATCTTCATGTACTCCAGCGTGGCGATGAGCTGGTTTTGCTGGATGTTCAGCGGCGCGATGATGGGATCGAACCAGATGCGCTCGTTTTCGATGTCGTATTCCGCCGCCTTGGCCAGAATTTCGGCGGTGAGCATGCCGCGCTCGTGTTCGTCCCGGGGCATACCCTCGGGGCCCCACATCAGCCCGATCATGTCCGCGTCGTATTTTTTCACCAGGGGCATCATGCCGTCCATGCGCTCGGGCCGGGCCATGATGGAATTGATCAAGGCCCTGCCTTTATGGACCTTGAGACCGGCTTCCATGGCCGCGATGTTGGAGGTGTCCAAGGCCAGGGGCACGTTGGGTACGACTTCCTGGATGGCCTTGACGATCCAGGTCATCAGTTCTTCGCCGCCCTTCCGGGCCGGGCCGATATTAACGTCAATAAAATCCACCCCAGCCTCGGCCTCTTTCACGGCCAATTCCTGCAGGGGCTTGGGGTTGCGGTCCTTCATGGCCTGACCATAGACTTTGGTCACCACGTTCAGGTTTTCGCCGATTCGGTAAAATTTGCTCATCAGGTGACCCCCTTCTTATCTGTGCTGTCAATGGGGAAGAAAGCCGCCAGGGCTTCCTTCCCATAGATATGAGGAACTCCCACGCTAACTACAGGGTTTTCAGCAAGGCCGGGATATGGGAGGCTTCCCGAGGACCGATGAGAACCTTCCAATCCGGTAGTTCCTCTTCCAGGTCACCGCTGATACCCGCGGCATACCCCGGAATGATGAGGGTGCGGGTCTTGACCTTATCGGCAATCCCGCATTTCTTCACGAAATGCGCCACCGAATCGCCGGAGAACTTTCCGGCGGCCCAGGCGGTCATGACCGACAGGCCTTCGGTGTCCTGAATCAGCAACCAGGTAGATACTTTGCTGCCCTCGATTTCGCCGGACACGATGAAGTAGGTGAGGGCAAAGTTGGTGGTGATGGCCACGGGGGAGTTTTCGTCCGGGGTGCCGATCTCGTAGATGCCCGGGCTGATGATCATGGGCTTCTGCGGGTCGGTGTAGATGTTCAGGCGCTCGAGCAGCAGCGGGAAGATCCCGTCCGCGGACAGGTCGTTGACCACCACGATGCCGCCGTACTTGGCGATGAAGACCGCGGCATAGAGCTTTTCCATCATGGGATCATCGGTCATCTCGGCCGGGCAGGTGATGGTGGGGAAGCCGAAGGGCCGGAACTTGGGCACCAACGCGGCCCGGCGGATAGCCACCTGCTCTTCGAAGGCCTGTTTCAGGCCCCGGCTGCCGGTGTCGATGATCAGGTCCTTGAGACCCATGCCCGTCAGCTTGGTGGTCAAGTCGGCCAGGGAGTCATAGCCCTCGCCCTTGACCATCAGGGGCAGTCCCATCTCTTTGGCCAGGGCGCCCATAGCGTCCGCGTTGGCCGCGTTAGCAACCCCCAGAATCGGCTTGCGCTCTTTGGCTACTTCGGCGCCGGCTTTGGTCACGTCGGCCTTCTCGCTGATCAGCAGAATCGCCGCATCGGTCTTGTCCATGACTTTTTTGACCAACGCCGAGAACTTGGCGGCATCCCCGCTGGCATCCACAATCGCGAACATTTCCGGACGGAGCAGCAGGCCTACCCGGTCGTACTGCAACTTCATGAACTGGTCGAGCTTTTTATCCACGTCCCCATCGGCCATGGCGGTGGTCAGCAACCCCGCGATGATAGTGGGGTTGAAGAAGGTCTTCTCATGGCGGAACATCACGGTCTCACCGCCGACGGCCTTCATCCCTTCCTTCATGCCGAACTTCACCGGGCGGATGGGCGGAGCCGAGGCTGCCGCAAGCTTTTCTTTGACCTCATCGGAAACGTAAGGACACTTATCCAACTCGGCTTTGCCGCTGGCCAGGGCCATGGCGAAGGCCAGACAGGTGGGAAAGCCGCATTCCTTACAGTTGGTTTTGGCGAGCATTTTGAAGATTTCAATTCCAGTTAATGCCATTGTCTCTCTCCTTATCCATGGCTGGCGGCCGGCGGAAAATTTCCAGGTGGTTACCCGGTCGCCGGGACCTGAAATCGAGAAAGGGCCTGGATGGGCATGCCCCCAGGCCCCTTGTGGGTTATCCGATAATGGGTTCCATCTCCAAGGCCGGGTGTTTCTTTTCCGTCAGGAAGTTCAGGATTTCGTCTTCGGTGACGCCCACGGTCTCATCGGCAATGCGATCGATAAGATCGGGGATCCCTTCTTCCTCGCCCCGCTTCAGGAGCTGTTCCCGGAGTTCGTCTTTCAGGATTTTAGGCATCCACACCACGCGCTTCAGCCCGCCGTCGCCCCTGATGAACTTGCGCTGGGTGACGTTATATTTGCTGTGGCCTACGAAGCCCGGGGTAACTTGGCCGCCGCCGATGACGCCGGCCAGGGTGGTGAACTTCATCCCGCAGGGGGTTTCACCGGTGTAGTCCCGGTTGACCGTCATGATGCCGTTGCACATGGGCAGAACTGCGGAGATAGCCTCGCAGCAGCCGCAGGTGGTCATCGGATCATAGACCAGGCTGTAGAAGTTGTATTTCTCCACTTTCTGGCGGGAGGCCTTGAAGACGAAATCATTGACACCTTGAAACATGCCGTACCGCTCATCGAGGACTTCACCCTTGGGTACGGGCTGGTTGGGGCCGGTGGGATTGATTTCGTTAGAGGCCTTGCAGTCCATCCAGTTGTAAGCGCCGCACAGGCCGGTCCGCTCCGGGCTGACCACGCAGACGTGGTTGGGGGCGAAGGACTGACACAGCGTGCAGGAGTAGTAGATCTCGGTGGTCTCGTCCCGCATGTTCTCAACGCGGGCGTCACGCTCGTGGTAGGTCTTCCTGGCTATGGCCAGGATTTCTTTGACTTTCTCAGGTTCAGTGTAGATCTTAATCTGGCATTTGTCGAAGATGGCGCCGAAGTCCTGATGGTACTTGGCATGCAGGATGACGCCGACGTGCTTCAGGCTGAAGCCCTTTTCCACCGCGGCCTTGCCGATACGGTACCAGGCGATGTCCCGCTGCCCGATGTGCATGACGCCCTGGGCGTAGTTCACCAGATGGTGGATCTGCCGCTCCAGGATGGGCTCGAAGTCCGGCTGGAAGTTCCGGCCGGCCACTTCCACGACTATGGCCAGGGGCAGGCGCATGGGGATTTTGTCCTGGGGCAGGTCGGGGAGGTCAAGACCGAAGACTTCCACCTTGCCATCTTCCACTTCGTCCATGCGTTTGCTGGTGACCAGTTCGACGGCCTGAGTCTTGCCGCCGCCGCATTCTGCATAGAGGTCATCTTTCCGGACCCGCTCACCTTCGAAGGCCGCCCCGAAGTTCACCGGGA
>JBAZKX010000065.1:0-8894 GCA_041650575.1 Desulfobaccales bacterium | reverse complement strand
GAACAGCAAGGCCACCACCAGCAGCAGCGGCAACCGGGCGAGGGTGATGAGGTTAGCCAAAGACATGGAGAATTCCTGCACCTATTGGAAAAATCCCTTTTCTTTCAATTTTAATGCCCCTCCAGATTAATTCAACCGGGGCCGGAAAAAAGGCGCCAAGTGACAAATACCTCGCGCCTTTAAGCCGCGCCGCCTCCCCTCCCGTTAGGCGGCCCTGAACGCGAACCCCGGAGGCGGCCTCCCGGCCGCAGCCCCGGGGGTTTACGGGCCAAAAGGACTTTTTTGACGGCCGGTTTTGTGTTATGGTGAATCGGGCTGATCATCAGGCCACTTCACCCAGCCGAGGCAGACATGACCCAAAACCGGTCGGAGCATCCTGAGGGCCACGAACTAGTCGGGCAGAGGTATCTCATCGTGCGCCACCTCCGGGACGAACCCTGGGGAGGGGTATGGCTGGCTCAGGATACTTTTCTCAGAACCGAGGTCGCCTTGAAACTCCTGGCGCGGGATGACCCGGAGTGGGCCGCGGCCCGGGACATGTTTGAACGCCAGGCCATCGTGGGACTGAAGTTGCGTCACCCCCAGATCCTGGGGGTGTTTCACGTGGATAAGGCAGAACGGTTTCTCTACCTGGTGGAGGAACCCTTTTTAGGCGAGAGCCTGATGACCCAGTTGGCCCGGCCGGTGCGGTTCAGCATGGTGGAAGCCCTGGACTTGCTCGAACTCCTGGGGCAGGTCCTGGCCTTCGGTCATCAACAGGGAGAGGCCCACCAGTCCCTCAGCCCCGATAATATCCTGCTGCGCGGGGAAGACCTCCGCCTGGCCAACTTTGCCTTCGCCCCGGCCTACGGGGATCAGCCGCAGCACCTGGAGCTCAAGGCGTACGTCCCGCCGGAGGTCATCCAGGGAGATAACGTCACCCCCGCCGGCAACGTATTTTCCCTGGGGGTCCTGGGATTTCGGCTGGTGGCCGGCAGTCTGCCCTATGCCCTGACCTTTGACGAACCTTTTCCCTATCGCCTGGAATATCCCCCGGTGGACCTGGAGGAGATTCCCATCTCCTTGCAGAACGTCCTATTGCGCTGCCTGTCAGAGGATCCCGAGGAGCGCCTGCCCCATGCCGGCGCCTTTCTCAGCCAGTTGCGCCAGGCCCGGGAACTCATTCACGGGGGTGACAAAAAAAAGCGCCGTCCCACCCGGCGGTCGGAAGAACCCCGGGCCGGCTGGCAGCCCCTGGCTCAAGCCGGGCCCTGGCTGAAGAAAGTCTGGGAGTCGGGCGTGCCCCGGGCCCAAAAAGTCAAGGAAATGGCCCTGCCCCATGTGAACGCCCTCAAGCAGTTGCCCCGGCGCCTCTGGTGGGGCCTGGGTCTGGCCGCCCTGGTCATAGCCCTCATTATTGCCGGGACCAAAACCGGCCGCCAGCCAGCGTCCTCCCCGCCGCCGCCCAAGGTGGCCGCCCCGGTCGGTCTGCCGCCGATGGGCGGCGGGCCGCCCCTGGTGGAGACCGGCGAGGCCGGGCCTTCCCACGAACCGGTGGCAGCCGGCCAGCCTCAGGTTCCCCCGGCGGAAGTCAGCCGGGAGGCCAAGCATGAACGCTACCTGGTCGTGGTTGCCACCTTGCCCAACCTGAAGCAGGCCCAGACCCTGCAGCAGCGTCTGCGGGCCAAGAACCTTAAAGCCGTGGTCATCACCCGGAAGACCGGGGATAAGACCCTGTATGTGGTCCAGGTAGGCCCTCTCACCGGGGCCAAGGCCGCAGAGGAGGCCGCCGGCCGCATTAAAAGCCAGGAAAAGATCACCGCCAAAGTGGTGAAACTGTCCTCCAAAACCGCTAATAACCAACCATCCAGGAGGCCGACCCGATGACTTCCCCGGTCATGACCACTGCCTTTCCCGACCTGGGTCCCCGGCACCAGGGCAAAGTCCGGGACATCTACGACCTGGGGGATAAACTGCTCCTGGTGGCCACTGACCGAATCTCCGCCTTCGACGTGGTGATGGCCGAGCCCATCCCCGACAAGGGCCGTATCCTCACCCAATTGTCCGCCTTCTGGTTCCGGCACTTGGCGGATTTAACCCCCAACCACCTGGTTTCCTTGCAGGTGGAAGATTTTCCTCCCGCCTGCCGCCCGTTTAAGGAGGTGTTGCAGGGCCGGACCATGCTGGTGCGCAAGTGCCGGCCCCTGCCGGTGGAGTGCATTGTCCGGGGCTATCTCTCCGGCTCCGGTTGGGCCGAATACCGCGAGAGCGGCGCCATCGGCGGCTTGAGCCTGCCTGTGGGGCTGGTGGAGTCCCAGAAATTGCCGGCGCCCATCTTTACCCCCTCCACCAAGGCCGAGCTGGGCACCCACGACGAAAATATCTCCTTTGAGACCATGGCCGGGCGGATCGGCGCGGAATTGGCGGCGAAAGTCAGGGACCTGAGCCTGGCCATCTACCTCAGGGCTCTGGCGTGGGCCGAACCCAGGGGCATCATCATTGCCGACACCAAGTTCGAGTTCGGCCTGGCCGACGGCGAGCTGCTCCTCATCGACGAAGTCCTGACCCCCGACTCTTCCCGCTTCTGGCCCCAGGAAGACTACCGCCCCGGCGGCCCCCAAAAGAGCTATGACAAGCAGTATCTCCGGGATTACCTGGAATCCCTGGGCTGGAACAAGCAACCCCCGCCGCCGCCGCTGCCCGCCGACGTCCTGGCCAACACCCGGGCCCGGTATCTCCAGGCGCTCCAGACCCTCACCGGAGAAGAATTACGCTAGAGGCCGGCTTGCCGCTTCTGACGCCACTACCAGCCGCTGCCCCCACCGCCGCCACCCCCGCCCCCGGAGGATCCGCCGCCGCCACTCCCCGAAGACGAGCCCGGCGCCATTGAAGACGAGGCGATGGCCCCGGCAAAGGCGCCGCCCAGGGAATCGGCGAACCGGGAGGTATGGAAGCTGTCCCAGGACCGGCCGGAATACCAGGCGGGGGAGTAGGGCCGGTCTTCGGTCCCGGCCCGGGCCAGCACTTCGGCGAACTGCTCGCTCCACTGGTTCTCCACGTCCAGGGCCAGGGCGTAAGGCAGGTATTTCTCGAAGAGCTCCGGGGTCTTTTCCGGCGGATTGAGAAGGTTGAGGCGCTCTTTTTCCGCCACTGACAGATAGAGCTTGAAGCCCTCGATCTGGTCCATGATCTTCCGGCCCGACAGGGTAGGGGCCTTGAGCAGGTGGTAGAACAGGGCGTTCAGGAAGGCCATGGCGCCCAGGGTCGCGGCCGCGGGGATGGATACGGCGGTGCTTACCATGACCGCCCCAAAAATCTCGCCCGCAAAAAAGGGCAGGGCAAACAGCGTGGTGAGCAGGGCTCCCCCCAGGTTTCCCAGGCCCCCGCCCCGGACCGCCCGCCACTTCTTGTACACCGTAACCGCCAGAAAGTAGCAACCCACGGTCCAGATGACGAGCCATAGGGAGCCCCCCGCGGCCGCCGCCCGATCCCGGGCCGTCAGGATCACCAGGACCGCGCCCAAGAGGGTGATGGCAATCCCGGGCCACATGTACCCGGAGTTGGTGACGAAATAGATCTTTTCGAATTCGGTCTTCAGGTTTTTCTTCAAGGCGTCAATGGCGGCCTTGAACCAGGTATGGTTGGCGTTTTCCAGCTTGATGGAGCCGCCGCTGGGAAAAAGTTGGGTCACGATCAACTGCTCGCCCCGGGACAGGCCACCCTTGGGAGCGTCTTTGCGGACCAGGGCATAATCGCCGTCGTCCTCCTGGATCAGCACCGCGCCTTTCACCGCCAGGTCCACCACCGACGCGGCAAAGGCCTTGTCATCAAAGCCCATCCGGCTGACGAAGCGCACCCCCGCCGGGGAAAAGCCCGCCGGCGGCGAGTACAAGGGAATGATGGTGCCTTTGGCCGGGTCCCGGCCCACCCGAGACCAGGCCCAGAGGTAGAAACCCAGGAGCACGCCCAGCCAGATGAGGCCGACGGCCATGGCCACGTTGTCCCGGAGGAAAAAGCCCATCCGCTCCTGGCTCGTGGGTTCGCGCACCACGCCCTTGGGCCAGGCCACCGCCACGGTCAGGCCCTCCCGCGGGGCCAGACCCCGGGTGGTCTTGAACAGGATGTCGCGGTCTCCGGGTTGGGCGGTAAAGTCATGGCCCCGCTCCCCCTGATACCCGGTGTACGCGGCATAGCGCAGGATTTTGGCCCCGGGCGGCAACTGGATGACGGCTTCGGCCCGGTCGATGGGGAAGGTCCAGCCGTTGCCGGTAACGTTCCAGTAAAGCTCGTCAAAATCCTTGAAAAACCCCAGTTCCCGGTCAACCCGGTAAGTGATGGTATAGGTATAGACCCCGGACCGCAGGAGCACGTCTTTCTTGCCGATGTAGATCTTCACGCCATTGGCGGCAGACTGAGTGTGGTAGGGCTCGGGCCGCCCATCCCGCAGGACCTCCTCCACCTCAAAACCCACCATAACGGTGTTCCCCAACCGGTCCTTGTAGGTGGTGGGGAAATCCCGGACCAGGCCCCGCTTGATCTCCCGGCCGGTGGCCCTCACCGTGATGTTCTCGCTGACGGTCAGGGAAGCGTCGGGATGAACCGCGATGACGCTCCTGAAGTTAAGGATGCGCTCGGATTGGGCCGCAGCCATCCCGGCCCCGGCCAGCAGACCTGGGACCGCCAAGGCCAACCAAACCAGGAAAAGGGTACGGAGTTTCATAGGTTGGTCCTGCGATTTTTATAATCGAGCCTGATTCTGAGGAAGTTCGGGGGCCATGCAATCATAGGTAACCACGGTAGCCGCAGGCTTCAGCCTGCGCCTGCACAGGCGAGACGCCTGTGCCCCCAATTACTTTAGGGTGAGGGGGCAGGTAAGCTCTTGGTCGCTCCCCTTAGGGAAAAGACACCTTGGGCACGGCCCGGTCGGCCGCGGCCTCGATTTCGAAATATTCCACCGGGGTGAAGTGAAAGGTGTTGGCCACCAGATTGCTGGGGAAAGACTGGATCAGGATATTGAAGTTCCGGGCCGCGCCGTTGTAATAGCGCCGGGCCAACTGGATCTGGTCTTCGATGTCCCCCAGGGACTGCTGCAACTGAATGAAGTTGGCGGAGGCCTTGAGGTCGGGATAATTTTCGGCCACCGCGAAGAGGTTCCCCAACGCCGCTCCCAGGGCTCCCTCCACCTTGGCCTTGTCCCCCACGCCTTCGGCCTTGAGGCTCTTAGCCCTGAGCTCGGTCACCTGGTCCAGGACGCCCCGCTCGTGGCCCATGTAGCCCTTCACCGTCTCGATCAGATTGGGAATCAGATCGGCCCGCCTCTTGAGCTGCACATCAATGCCGCTCCAACCCTCGGCCACCATATTCTTATTGCTCACCAGCTTATTGTAAATCGTCACCGCCCCGAGAAACAGGACTATCAGTACGCTCAGGATAATGTAGAGTCCGGTCATTTATAACCCCTCGGTTTCTCGCTGTTTTAGTGGCACAGGCGTCCCCCCTGTGTACCTCTGACGGGATTGCCCCGCCTGATTATCTGGTGGGCGGTGCCCACCCTACCGTATGGCAATTTCCGCGGTGGGGCGGGCCTCCGTGCCCGCCTCTCTGATCTCTTCAGGCCTTCCGGCCCTGGACCCCAGGATCGGCCTTCTCATCGCAGGGACATGGAGCGTTCTTATGCACCAGCCGACCCAGCTTGGCGCAATACAGAGCCGCAAAAGTGCGGCACGACCCGGCCCCATCCACGGCCTGCACCCGGGGAAACGAGGCATATTCACAGGAGAGGTCGCACCATTTCATGGGTTTTTCCTGACAACATTCTGTTTCCAAAGCCAGGGCTTGGGAAATAGGACCATAATTAAGTCTTATTTTTTGCCGGCCAGGCTAAGAAAAAGTCGCGCGACACATCCATATCGTGGAGAATTTTACTGGTCAAACCGCGGCCCAAATCTTCCCCTTTATGGAATGGGACTGTGGCGGTGCGGCCATCAGGATGGCGAAAAAGATATGGCTTCCATGTTGTCGGCTCTTCTCAAATCCCATTCCCATAAGAAATTTAATCGTCAGGCCAGGGCTGATGGCGGGGAGGCGGCTCATGCCACAATCTCAACCTGTTGCACACCCTCAAAGCTCATGGGCACCGGTTCTTCTTCCTGCAAACACAGTTCTATGACCTCTTTGATCCGGGGCATGAGCTCTTCCATGGTTCTAGCCTGCGTATAGCAGCTCTTGAGAGCTGGAACAGTGGCCACTAAGTAACCATCATCATCCCGTTCGATCAATACAGTGAATCTATGCTTTTTCATGGAACACCCCACCTTACTTGCGGGATTGGAGGAGGGGGTAAGGGCTTCTCCCCTTAGCCCCCTCCTCCATAATCCTTTACCCCTTCGCCTTTTGGGCGATCACTTCGTATGCCATCTCCAGGGCGGCGGGGATTTTATCCTTGTCCGGGCCGCCGGCCTGGGCCATGTCGGGGCGGCCGCCGCCGCTGCCGCCCACCGCGGGGGCGATGGCCTTAATGATCTCCCCCGCGGGGAAGCGTTTGGTCAGGTCCTTGGACACCAGGGCGATGAGCATGGCCTTGTCGCCCGCGTCGCTGCCCAGGACCACGATGCCGCTTTTCAGCTTATCCTGGAACTTCACCGCGAAGTCCCGGAGGCTCTTGGGGTCCGCGGCGTCCACCTTGAGGGCCAGGACCTGAACCCCGTCCACCTGACGCACCTGGTCCAGGAGGTCCCGGGCCTGGGCCGAGGCCAGGCGGCCCTTGAGGGCCTCCACCTCTTTTTCCAGTTTTTTCTGGCTGGCCAGCATCTTTTCCAACCGGGTCACCAGGTCGGCCCGGCCCCCTTTGAGGAGGCCCGCGGCCTGGTCCAGTTCCCGGGCCTGTTCCTGGGTGAGCTTCACCGCGTCGACGCCACACACCGCCTCGATGCGGCGGATGCCCGCGGCGATGGAAGTCTCGGTGGTGATTTTGCACAGCCCCAAATCGCCGGTGCGCTCCACGTGGGTGCCGCCGCAGAGTTCCTGGCTGACCTCGGGGATGGCCACCACCCGCACCTCCTCGCCGTACTTTTCCTCGAACAGGGCGGTGGCGCCCTGGTCCAGGGCCTCGGTCATGGACATCTTATCCGTGTGCACCGGCAGGTTGGCGGCCACGGCCTCGTTCAGGTCAAGCTCGATGGCCTCTAGTTCCTCGGGGGTGATGGCCTGGTAATGGGTGAAGTCGAAGCGCAGGCGCTCCGGGTCCACCAGGGAGCCGGACTGCTTGACGTGCTCGCCCAAATGGCGCCGCAACACGGCCTGGAGCAGGTGGGTGGCGGTGTGATGGGCCATAATGCGACGGCGCCGGGTTGCGTCCACTTCTAAGTGCGCCGGGTCATTGACGCGGACCGTGCCGGCCTCCACCTTACCCACGTGCACCATAAGGTCGTTGGGCAGTTTCTGGGTAGCGGCGATGCGGATGGACCAGCCGTCGCCATAGATCACCCCCGTGTCCCCCACCTGGCCGCCGGACTCGCCGTAAAACGGCGTGGCCCCGGTGATCACCTCCACGTCCTCTCCGGCTTCGGCCTGGGAGTTGTGGCCGCCCGCCACGATGAGGGCCAGGATGGTGCTGTCGGCCTCCAGGGCCTCGTAGCCCAGGAATTGCGTGGCCGGCCATTCCGCCAGTTCTTGATAGACCGCGGGCAGCTCTTCCCCCGGGCCGCCTTTCCAGGACTGCCGAGAGGCCTCCCGTTGGGCCTGCATGTGCGCTTCGAAGCCTTCCAGGTCCAGCACCAGGCCTTCTTCCCGCAGGGTGTCCTGGACCAGGTCCAGGGGGAAGCCGTAGGTGTCGTAGAGCTTGAAGGCCACCTCTCCCGGCAGGATCTTCAGGCTGTGGTGCTTGAGGTACTCCAGTTCGTCGCCCAGGAGCTTCAGGCCGTGATCCAGGGTGTCGGCAAAGCGCTCTTCTTCACTGGTCACCACCTGAGCCATGATATGGTGCATTTGATGGAGTTCGGGATAGACCTCGCCCATGAGGTCCACCACCCGGTCGCAGACTTTGGCCAGAAACGGGGTGGGCAGGTTCAGAAGCCGCCCGAACCGGATGGCCCGGCGCATAATGCGCCTGAGCACGTAGCCCCGGCCCTCGTTGGAGGGCAGCACGCCGTCGGCGATCAAAAAGGCGGTGGCCCGGGAATGGTCCGCAATAACCCGGAAGGGCACGTTCTGGGTGTCGCTGGCGCCGTACGCCTGGCCGGCCAGCTCTTCGACCCCCGCGATCACCGGCCGCAAGAGGTCGCAGTCGAAATTGCTCTTGACCCCCTGAATGACCGCGCAGAGGCGCTCCAGGCCCATGCCGGTGTCGATGCTGGGTTTGGGCAGGGGGTGCAGGACGCCGTCAGGGGTGCGATTGTACTGCATGAAGACCAGGTTCCAGATCTCGAGATACCGGTCGCATTCGCACTTGCCGATGCCGCATTCCGGGCCGCAGGCCATGGCCTCGCCCTGGTCGATGAGGATTTCGGAGCAGGGGCCGCAGGGCCCGGTGTCCCCCATGGCCCAAAAATTATCTTTTTCGCCCATGCCGATGATGCGATCCGGCGGCAGCCCGGCGATCTTCTCCCAGAGGCGGGCCGCCTCTTCGTCTTCATGGAACACTGTGGCCCAGAGCTTATCCGCCGGCAGACGATAATGTTGGGTCAAGAGCTCCCAGGCCATTTCGATGGCCCCTTCCTTGAAATAATCGCCGAAGGAAAAGTTCCCCAGCATCTCAAAGAAGGTGTGGTGCCGGGCGGTGAAGCCCACGTTTTCCAGGTCGTTGTGTTTGCCGCCGGCCCGGACGCACTTTTGGGAACTGGCGGCCCGGGTGTAGGGGCGGGGGTCTTCCCCCAGGAACACCTTTTTAAATTGCACCATCCCGGCGTTGGTAAACA
>JBAZKX010000064.1:0-8962 GCA_041650575.1 Desulfobaccales bacterium | reverse complement strand
CTTGCCCCGGGGCAACTGGTCCTGGGGGAAGCCGGTGTTGTGGACGAAGGAGTTGGCGCAGCCGCCGAAGGGCTCCAGGGTCCACTGGCCGTACTTGGATACTTTATCCTTATAGGGACCCCAGGTGCCCCGGACCGCCATATTCAGATAAACCAGGCGGGGAAACAGTTTATTCAGTTGCCGGTAGCCCAGCCCGATGCTGTCCATGTAGCCGGGAGGCATCTCGTCGATGATGCCGTCCATTTGGCCCGCCAAAGTCTGGTAGATGGCCCGCCCTTCCTCGCTTTCTATGTTGAGGGTGACAGATTTCTGGCCCCGCATCTCGTGCAGGAAGTCCAGGCCGCACTTTTCCCCGGTGAACTCGTCGGCCAGCATATATTCTTCGCGCCCGAAGGGAGTCAACTGGCGCAGAGGGTCGCCTTCCGGCGGTTCGATGTTGATGACTTCGGCCCCGGCCTCGCACAGGAGAGCGGCGCAGAACTTGTTGCCTAATCTCCACTTGCCGATGCATAAAAATTTCATGCCCTGCAGGGCCTCAGGTTTCCCGAAGGCATACTCATACCTGAGGTTGTCTTCGCACCACTTACCAAAATCCTCCGCCTTACGTTTGGCGTAGGTGTTGGCCATCACCCATTCCGCATCCGGCGGTGGCGTTACCGGCCACGGCCTGATGTCGGGATTCATCAAATCCATGGTGTCGGCCCGACTGTTGATTTCGATATTACGCTTTTCTTGCGCCATGTTTTGACCTCCCATATCTGGCGTCATAGGAGTAGCCTTTCGTTAAACTGAATGAAATCGAACCACGACTTGAGGGACGTGAAAACCAGGGTTCCTCCTGATGAAATGCATCATTCGGAAGGCACGGAGAAACAAGGCCCCCGCCAAAATTTCGCCGGCTGGGGGATCTGCCCCTTGATCTCACCTCCTTTCCGGCCCATGATGGATGGCAGGCGTCTTGCGCCAAAAAGTAACGATTGCGGACTGGGCCCCAAGGCCCCACCTCTGGAACCAAGCCCGCATTTATGCTCTATTTCAAGATTCCTGCCAGAAAGCCTCACGGCCGGAGCTATAGCTGAATTTGCTATAAAATTAGATAGTTAGATTATTTTTTGCTTTGCGTCGAATCAGACCGGAAGGTCGAATTGAAAATGGAGTGTCTGAAATAGGACTCTTAAATAGGCGCAGGAGTAAAGAAATGCTGAGAGAGGAGCATAATTCAAGAAGATTGACGTATGTATGAAAAAGGACCCCTCAGGGAGAGATAGTTTTTTTCAGGCCATAACGTTGAATTTTGCTGTAAAGCGTGCTCCGGGTCAATTGCAGTCGCCGGGCGGCCTCGTGTTTGTTCCAGTTGGCTTCCTGAAGCACCTGGAGGATCATGCGGCGCTCATTCTCTGCCAGGGAGGTGGAATGGGGAGGGGCCAAAACCTCCTTGAGAAAGCGCGGCAAGTGCCTGCGCCTGATGGTTTCGCCCTGGGTGATGATCACCGCATGATTGATGGCGTTCTCCAACTGGCGGACATTGCCCGGCCAATCGTAATCCATCAAGGCCTGCAAGGCGTTGGGGGAAATTTTCAGGATATTTTTCTTTTCTTTGAGATTGCACTTTTTTAAGAAATGCCAGCAAAGTAAAGGGATATCGTCTTTGCGCTCCCTCAAAGGCGGCATGTGAATGGCGATGACATTAAGCCGATAATAGAGGTCATCCCGAAAATTGCCGGTTTCCACGGCCTTTTGGAGGTCCTGGTTAGTGGCGGCCAGCACCCTGACGTTGGCTTCGATGGCCCTTTCGCCACCGACCCGTTCAAAATAATGGTCCTGGAGGAAGCGCAGCAGCAAGACCTGGGTGGCCGGGGAAATGTCACCGATTTCGTCGAGAAAAAGCGTCCCCCCGTGAGCCCGTTCGATGCGCCCTTTCTTCTGGCGGATGGCGCCGGTGAAAGAACCTTTTTCATGGCCAAAGAGTTCGCTTTCCAGCAGGGTGGGGGAATAGGCCGAGCAGTTGGCCACGACGAAGGGGCCTTTGCTGCGGTGACTATGTTGGTGAATCGCCTGAGCCGCCAGCTCTTTGCCGGTGCCGTTTTCCCCGGTGATGAGCACAGTGGCGTCGGAGACGGAGACCAGGTCGATGAGTTCATAAACCTCTTGCATTTTTTGACTCCGGCCGATCAGTCCCCCATGAGAAATCTTGGTGGCCTGGTGATGGCGGAGTTGGTTGATTTCCGCTTCATGCAGGACCAGGGAACGGACATGCCCCGCAGTCTGGTCCAGGAGGGCCTGGATGAAATGCAAATCCCCCTTGGGGTAGTCTAGGGGGCGGCAGGAGCCTACCAGGAAAAGACCGAGACACTGCCGCTGCACCAGGAGGGGCAGCCCGAACCAGGAGGGGTAGATTTCCGAAATAATTTTAAAAAAGGCCGGTGTATGCGGGCCGTTGGCCACACTGAAAATCTGGGGGTCCTGAATCTTACCCAGATAACGAACAAAATCCGCCACCATGCCGGGCTGTTCCACGATGTGATCTATCCCCGGGGCCAGATGCAGAAACTGGCTGCGGTCGGCATCCATTATGAGGAATAGGGGTTCGGATTCGGGGAAGATCTCTCCGGTCTTAGTTATTAAGGCCTCGATCAATTCCCGCAGAGAATCCTTGGCGTTCATCTGCCGGGAAATCTCAAAGAGGGTTTCCAACTGGTGCTGGGTTTTCTGCAGTTCCCGGGAACGGAAAGCCAGGGCCTCTTCCATTTTGCGCTTGTCAGTAGCGTCTCGCTCCAGGCGAACGACGAGATCCACGACTCCCTGGTTGTCGAGCAGGGGGTAGGCCGAAATTTGCAGGATGCGTTCCTGCCCCTGGGCATCGGGGTAGACTCGATCGCCAAACGCGGTTTGTTTCTCTCGAGCCGCCTGGAGTACCGGGCAAGAGATGCCTTCTTCCTTGCAGGGGCTGTGTCGATGGAGCATCACCCGGTAGCATGGTTTTCCCAAGACGGCCTGGTAATCCAGGCCCACCCGGCCCAGGAACGAGTCGTTCGCCTGGACAATCCGGTAAGTCCGGGGATCAATGACCACCAAATTATCGGTAATGCCGTTGATAATTTTTTCCCGGAACTCTTTGGCGGAGCGCAGTTCCTTTTCCACCTGCTTAAGATGGGTGATGTCAGTGGCAATGGCGATGGAGCCCAAAAAAGAACCGTTAACCATGAGCGGAGCCGCCGCCACCAGGCTTATCAAGGAGGAGCCGTCTTGCCGGCGCAGCGGGAGCTCATAGGAATCCGAAAAACCCTGGCGCCGCCGTTTCAACTGGGCCTTCCCCAACCGCACCCCATCCGCGGCGATAAAATCAAAGACCGGCCGCCCGATTATCTCTGCGACGCCGCCGTAACCCAACATGCGAGCCAGAAAGCCATTGGCGAAAGTCAAGTTATCCGCCGCGTCCACGATGAAAATGCCCTCCCGGGCCAGTTCCACAATGGTGCGATATTTCTCTTCCGAGGTTTTGAGTTTGATCTCCAGACTTTTGCGCTGGGAAATATCACGCCCGTGCTCAATAGCCTGGACCGTGGCGCCATTGTCGTCTTTCACCGGATAGGCGTGCACTTCGAAATGCCTCCGGCTGCCGTCCGGCAAGGATACCAACATCTCCCGCCGCTGCGGCTTTCCAGAGAGGAAAACCTTTTGGATGTGGCAGTCTGCGCAGACGGAGCTCCGGTGATAAAAGACTTCATAGCAGTGCTGACCGGCCAGTTGCGCCTCGGTGCGTTGATAAAATTGCAGCAGAGCCTGGTTTACTTTGAGAATGCGATAATCCTGGTCATAGATGGCTAAGGGGTCGGCAAAACTGTCAAAAATCCTCAGAAAGAATTGCTTGGTGACCGGGGCATTTTTCCCATCTTGGTGATGGGGATGGAGATTGGGACACATCGTAACCTCCAAAACTGTCTAATTTTTGGACGTTAGGGGGTCTGATACTAACCATAGACAAAATTCTAATAATTTGTCAAAGATAATTTGACAAGAAAGTTTAAGAAAAATTGGCCCCGACTCTGCAATAAATATTTACCCTTGATTTCGGATTAGTAATTCCAATCGGCTTGGGCCCAGGGAGGACCTCTAACCATGCTTCTGAAATATTGGGAATGAAGATGATGGTGGGTCAGTTGATCAATTGACTTTTTGATCATTAGGTCCAGTGATAGGCCTGGTCGACGAGGCGTGGGAGCCCGCTTCGGCTCACCGGACAGAAGTGCTGCTCACTGCTCTATCTCTGCACTTTCCACCTGACGGCAGGGTATGACGATATGCTCATCATAGCAATCACTGTTATGGAGACCAGTCGACAGGTAGCAAAGTCTTCCGGAACGTCATTCACAGCCCTACCTTTTTACCACCAAAGCCCCGCTCCGCAAACCCTAGTGTCGATGCGGGATTTGGACCGGGCGTTGTGGCAGTATTCTAAGGAAAACCAACCTTCCTGATAATAATGATGGATAGGTGGGCCTGATTCCTGGTCTGATGCAGTTCAGCAGGGGTTTTAAGGCAGGCTGGTAAGGGTAGGTAATTACTTCCCTTAGTGCTCATAACCCGAAGGTCGTAGGTTCAAATCCTACCCCCGCTACCACTTTAAGGGGTTAGCTTTTAGCTAACCCCCTTTTTAATTCTTATCGAAATGGCGGCTCACCAATGATCTCTATGCCCACCAGTTGCGGCCGGAAGCCGGTGATTGCCTGCAACCTCTGGTTGTGGTAAGCAAAGACGGGGTAACCGATTTCTATGAATGAAAATCTCGCGGCAGCCGCGCCATCCGTGCAGGAATTGGCTAAAACCTTCATGCACTTAGGGCTTACCGCCTATGGCGGCTTGGCCATGGTGGAGCCCATCCGGCAGCGGGTAGTCAAGGAAAAGACCTGGCTCACCCAGAAAGAGTTTTTGGATGGGCTGGCCCTGTGCCAGATAGTACCCGGGGCTACGGTGGTGCAGTTGGCCACCTATGTCGGCTACCGTCTCAAGGGAACCCCGGGGGCCCTGGCGGCCGCCGCGGGGTTTATTTTTCCCGCGTTTGTCCTCATGCTGGGCCTCTCGTTTCTTTATTTTACCTATGGGAATATCGCCTGGGTAAAATCGGTCTCCCGGGGTCTGGGCGCGGTGGTCATTGCGCTGCTGCTGCAGGCGGTGTGGCACCTGAGCCAGAATATCAGAAGGAACCGGCTTGACCTGGGCATCGCGTTCTTGGCGCTGGCGGCCTTGTGGTTCCAGGCGAATTATCTCCTGGTTTTCGCGGCGGCCGGCCTCTTGCGGTTGAGCCTCAGTCTGAGGCTGTCCCCGGGCGAAGCCCCTCTCGCTGCGGATCTGCCCGGACCTAAGGCCCCCGTAGGCCGGATCCTCAGCCAACTGGCCCTCACCTTGACGGTCCTGGCGATTCTGGTGGGGGGATTACGGTATCTGGCCCCCAAGCTGGGTCTGATGGCTCAAACCTTCCTCAAGATCGCAGTAGTGGCGTTCGGCGGCGGTTATGCCATGATCCCCATCCTGCAATGGGACCTGGTGGACCACCAGGGCTGGCTCACCCTGCAGCAGTTCCTGGACGGCATCCTCCTGGGGTTTGTCACCCCGGGGCCGATTATCATCACCGCCACGTTCGTGGGCTACCGGGTGCAGGGCCTCCTGGGCGCCGTCGTCGCCACCGTTGCCGTCTTCCTGCCGCCCATCCTGACCATCATCTTCCTGAGTCCGTTCTATCACCGGATTAAAGAGGCCCGGCTGATGCGCCCGGTGATCCAGGGCATCCTGGCCGCGCTGGTGGGCATGCTGGTCCTGGTGACCGTGCAGATGGGCGCCGCGACCCTCACCGAGTTTAAATCCGCGGTTCTCCTGGCCGCCGCGAGCCTGGCCCTGATCGGGTTCAGGGTAAATCTCCTGTGGATCGTCGCCGCAACAGCCTGCCTTTCCTTGTTCCTGTTTTGACCCTGGGCTAGAAATTTTTTAAGAGCGCGCCGGCGGAAGCCAGAAATAGGAATTCCCTTATATACTTTTAGATAAGGTTATGGAAATATTGAATATCATGATGATGAGGCCCCGTAAGAGACAAACAAGAAAAGGGGAGTCGAGGGAAACGAAAGGAGGCCGGCTATGGTTGATTCGTCCATCATCGATTTCTGTATCGGCATGACGTTCTTTTATGTGATCCTGACCTTGATTTGCACCATGATCAACGAGTACATCATCGAACGCTGGCGCAACCTGCGCGCCAGTTTCCTCCTGGAAGGCATCTCCGGGCTACTTTACGATGCCCAGAAGGTGTTCGACATTTACACGCATCCGCTGATCAGAGGGCTTTATGATGATAAGCAGCAACCAGCAGCGCCGGCGGCAAAGACCGAGAAAATCAATCTTCCGGGAATCAAAGATTCTTTAGCTGCCTGCCTGGAGCCTTTTGCCGGGATTGAGAAGAATCTCCCTTCTTACATCCCTTCCCGCACTTTTGTGACCGCACTGCTCGATACAATGGCCCCGGCCACTAAGGCAAAAATCCCACAAGACTATTCGCAACTGAGGGAGATTGTTTTCAACAGTGACAACGACCGGATAAAGAAGGCGCTGCTCCCGCTGATTGATGCGGCTGCAGGCGATCTGGAGAAGGCTCGGCAGAACATCGAAAATTGGTTCGATGATTCCATGGACAGGATTTCAGGCTGGTTCAAGCGCCGGGCCAAGGCGTGGCTCTTGGCGGTAGCTCTAGTCGTCTGCGCCCTGTTGAATGCCGACAGCATCATGGTGGGAACCGCTCTGTGGCAGAATAAGACGCTGCGGGCGGCAGTGGTGGCCTCGGCCGAAAAATTTGCTAAAGAGAAGCCTTCACCTGAGGCTGGGCAGGCCGCTAAAAAAACCCAAGAGCTCCAAAAGGCTATCCAGGCTGAAATTGATAAATCAAAATTGCCCCTCGGCTGGGTGTGGTGGGGCGAGCCGGCCAAACCGGGCGAAGCGGCCAAGCCTGCCGACCCTCGTGAGTTGCCAAGCGGCCGGGACCAGGTATTCTTCAAAATTATTGGAATAATTTTGACCACCCTGGCTATATCCCTGGGCGCTCCCTTCTGGACTGACCTGCTCAACAGCTTCGTCAACCTGCGGCGCACTGGGAATAAGCCCGCCAAAGCGGAGGAAGAAAAGAAATAAGCCGGGCTTTCTTTCGCCTAATGCTGGTGCCCCACCGGCATGACCAGGAGGGGCTCGTGGCCCGGGGGCAGTTTTAAGGCCCGGGCCAGGGCCTCATCCTCGAAGGCCCCGACGATCCCGGCTCCAAGCCCCAGGTCTACGGCCGCCAGGAAGAGGTTCTGGCTGACGTTCCCGGACTCCATGTGGGTGTAGCGCACGCCCCGTTGGCCGTAACGGGCCGTGCAGCGGCGGTACTCCCCGGTGATCACCACCAGCACCGGGGCTGCGGCCATCCAGGTCTGGTTCAGGCAGGTCCGGGCCACCGCGGCCCGCAGGTCTCCCGGGGCCAGGGGCTTAAGCGCGTGTTCCGCCACCAGATAATGGTAAACCCCGGCGGCCAGATCGGGGGCGCCTCGTTCTCCCACCACCAGATAGAGGTCCAGGGGGTAGGTGGCCCCCGCGGACGGCGAGGTCCGATGGCCCCGGGGGTCGCTCGCGCCGTACGCGCCCCACAAGAGTTGCGAGATTTGCGCCGGCGACAGGGGCCGGGCCGCAAAGCCTCGCACCGTGCGCCGGGCTGCCAAGGCCTCCGGCACCGACAGCGTTCCCTTCCTGGCCGGGGCCGGCAGTTTGACCGCGTCCGCACCTTGGCCGCCGGCGGGCTGCACCAGCATGATCCCAATTGCCATAATGAGACTCCAGAAAATGTACATCATGACACCTCTATGACCGAGTAGCGATTACCTCGGCTACCGTAGCCGCGGGCTTTGCCATGAAAACCACTCCTCTCCCTTGCGAAGGGTTGGGGTGAGGGGTGGCTTTGTCTGGTCCACCAGATCTCTTCCACCCCCTGGAACCTGAGGACTTTCCCGTAGACATTTCTCATCTAGTGAATTAGGGTGGATTATATACCCGGATAGGGGGGGATATGTTTGGTTTAGAAAAATTAAAATTTAAGACAAAAGTAATTTTAGTATCAGTAATTATTATAATTGTTTCAATGGGAATTGTTTATATACGGAATACAACTCCTATAACTGTCATAAAAATTAATGATTGGGTATTCATTACAAGTAATGATGAAGGTAGCTGGTATTATAAATCAAATTTAATCAATATAGATGAACAAACCCATATCATAAACGTATTGGTTAAATATATATATACTGATAAGGGGAAAGAGAAGTTTCTTGAGACATATAAAAATGATAAATATAAAGATATTGATAGGTCATTAAGTATGGTTTCAATTAATTATCAAAAGATGACATATCACCAAAATAGGGTAGTTTATTATTCTAAATCAGACAATATTATAGGTAATGACGAATTATCTGTAAAAATTGATGATTTAATTCCTCAATCTGTAGGTAATAAATTAATAATGAAAATTCTTGAAGAATACAATACTATGAGATAATTAATCATATTTTACAGATTTGATACCTTAGACTTCCCCCCCCTCACCCTGCCCTCTCTCCCCCAGGGGGGAGAGGGGAAAACCTTGTAAATTCCCCAAGATGATCATTATAGGGGTACTTTATTCTCAAACGGAAATTTGCCGGGACGCCGATAGTAAAAACCTTGCAGGACACTCCTGGGGCAGGGGAATTTTTCCTCCCCCGCGGTTTAAAAAATTGTTCACGGATGTTTTCCCGACGCCGCCGGCAAAGGCCTCTTGGGTTAACCCCCGAGCCGGGCCTGGCCGAGCACAAACGCCACCAGCCGGGCCATGGAGGCTTTGCTCAGGTGTATGACCAGGTCGGTCTCCCGGCAGGGCACCCGCCGGGCCTGGAAGGGGCCGGTAACC
>JBAZKX010000063.1:0-8980 GCA_041650575.1 Desulfobaccales bacterium | reverse complement strand
GCAAGAATGGGAATCAGCCGTGACATGGAATTGGGACGAACAGTAAGATTCGCCGGATATCTCCAGGTGCGCCCAGGACAGTTCCGGGTTCTGATATCCCCGGGGCAGAATGTTGACAATGTCCTGCAACATTGCCGCGAGACCGGCGCTGGATCGACAAAGGCAGTGTGATATGGCATACAGGCATTCCAGCTCCTTGATCCGTTCGCCGAGCTCACGCGTGCGTGCCCTGAGGGCGGATTCAACCCATTCATATTCTGCAAGCTTAAACTGGGAGTCGCGGATTTCCTGGTGCGCCTCACGCAAGGCCTCAGCCAGGTCAGCCGGGGTCGTTTGGCACCTCTCGTATTCCTTTGATTTCATTTTCGCGGCCTCCAGCGTTACTAAAGGTAATCATCTGGAATTATAACCCAAATTGTGCTGTAAAGGGTCCGGCAGTTTAAGCCAGACTTGCGCCGGCGCCCGGCGTCATTTCGTGTAGCGCTCGGGATAACGGTCTCTTAACAGCCGCAGAAGCGCCGGCAGCACGCTCAGGGCAGCCAGCAAGACGCTCAGGCTCCCCACCGTGGAGAGAAGACCAAGGCTGAAGGTGCCCTGGTGGCCCGAAATCATCAAGCTGCCGAAACCCACCGCGGTGGTCAGCGCCGCCAGCAGCACCCCTTTGGCAGTACTTGCAGGTAAGGTAATGACTCGGGCCGATTTCTCCTGTTGCCAGCGCACCAGGATAATAATGCCGTATTCTACAGCTTCTCCCAGGATCAAGGGTAAAAAGAGCACATTGGCCTGGTTGAAAGGGACACCCAAGAGCCACATCAGACTCAAGGTTAAAGAGGTTCCCACCAGCAGAGGAATCAAGGCCAGAAGCGTCAGCCGAACGCTGCGCAGCAGGAAGGCAACCATCAAGGCAATGCCCAATAAGGAAACTCCGGCCGCCCAGAGACAGGCGTTGCGAAATGCCAGAGTGAACACATAAAGCAACACCGGGTCCCCGATGACGTCTGGATTTACGCTCCTCAGGTCGCGCACAAATTCCCCCAGAGGCCCAGGGTTCCAAATATCTTTGGAAGGGAAGATCCGGACCAGGTAACAGCCGGCGGAACTGATGAAGCGCTCTCGCACATTTTGGGGCAGGTCCTCCAGACGCGGCGGCCTGATGGTTCGATTCAGATTAGCCTGCAAGACATCCCACTGGTCTTGCAGATCAGAAATAAATTTTTGCTCAAAAGCGCCAAGGCGCGCTGCGGTCTGAGGGTTGGGGTTCCGGCTTAGGAGGGTGATGATGCGCAAGAGCAATCCATCGACTTCGATGAGCCTTTCCTGGGTCGGCTTATCCTCCGGCTCCCAGTCGCTTTGCGCGGCTCGAGATATTTTGAACCGGATACGCTCCAGAATGGAGGCGAGTTCCTGGGGATCGGAAGAGGCTGGCACGTCGGCCATAAAACTTATCCCGGTCACTAGTGGCCGCAGCTCTGCCAACAGACGCTGTTTGGCTTCCACCTGGGTGGGCAGGAAGGAAAGGATGGACTCCACGTGGGACACGCTGCCCAGGTTTTTCAAAGCTTTCGACAGGCCCGGCAGGTCCGCGGTGCTGCTGACCAGCATAGCCCCATAAGAGGTAGAGTATTTGGATTCCCGGATGAGCTTCTGTTCCCAGACTACCGATTCTGTACCGGGATTTTGCAGGTGCAGAGGATTTAAGTCAAAAGGAACGTGAAACAGGCTGATGCCGCCCAGGGCCGTGACGACTAGCCCTATGGCCAATATCAGTCCCGGGCGCCGCCACCCGATGGCAAGAAAGGGCTCGGGTTCACCGGCGCATTCCCCTTCAATGGACCCTGGAGTCCACCCTTCGGTGACGATCGCCAGGCAAGGCAGCAGCACCAGGCAGGCGAAAATATTGACCAGAATGCCGAGGGCAATAATAAGGCCCAGTTCTTCCAAACCCTTGAACCCGCTGAAAACCAAAGGAAATACCGAAATCACCGCGGTCAGGGCGGCGTAAAGGATTCCCGGCGAGGCCTGCCTGATGGTGCAAGCCAGGTTGCCCATGGTGCAACGCGGCTGCCTACCCTGTTCCTCTTCCAGACGGGAATACCAATGGATGCCGAAGTCCACGGTGATCCCCAGCAGCAGAGGCCCAAAGACAATGGAGAGCAAGTTCAGGTGCCCAACCGCCAGGGCGGCGACGCCGAAGGTCCAGCACAAGCCGATAAATAGGACCGCTCCCTGTACCAAGGTTCTTTTCAAACTGCGGAAAAAGATGATCATTAACAGCATTTGGCAGATGAGGGAAACCCAGGAGGCGAGTTCGATATCAGCCATGGCCCCGGCCATTTCATCAGCTTCCAGGGCTCCTGGACCGGTCACCCCTGCTTTAATGCCGGGGAAGCGGGCCTTAACCCGATCTAAAACCTGCCGCAGCAGCTTCAAGTCTTCGGCGGTTGCGGTGTAGTCTTCCTGCCGGGTGGTCACCAGCAGCATCTGGTATTTATCATTGTCGGTGAAAAAATATCCCTCCTGGCCCAGGTCGGTTATCCCTCCCGGGATCAGGCTTTTTAAAGGTGAGATGTAGGTCTCGCCCCCGGTTAGGCTGATCTCCAGTTGTTTCAGAGTGGCTTGAAGCAGCCCTAGGTCGGGAATCTTCTCTTTTTTCTTATCTTCCTGCAAAAACCCGGTAAAGAGATGCCCCACCATGGTCCTGGCAAACTCCTCGTTAACCACCTGAAAAAACCGGTTAAGGCGGGGGTCGGCTGCCAGAGCCCGTAATTCTTTTTGATGCTCGGAGAATTTGTCCTTGAGCTCTACCAGTTGCTGCGGCTCCAAATAAAGCAGAGCCCAATGCTTGAACTTGTCCGGATCAACCCGGTAAAAGATCTCTCGAAATTGCTGCGGATATTGCCGCAATTCCGCGGCCAGGGCCTCAACAAACTGGATGCAGTGCTTTGGGTCGGTGTTCTCCACCACCACGGCCAGGTTATCCCGGGAGCCAAATTGCCGGTCCATTTCTTCACTGAGCCGCATAAGGCGCAAGTCAGTGCCCACCAGGTCGTTCCGGCTGGTCCGCATAGACAAGTGGTTGAAGGCATAATAGATGGAGAGAACCGTCATCAACAAACTAAAGACAATTACGGGCCAGGCGCTGCGAAATAGCGCCCTGACCAGGCTTGAGCCGAGGTGATGAATTCTGGACAAAAAACCTCCCATCAAGGCCTTCCTCCTAAATCTTCCCGCCTTTCTTACGAACGGCAGAAGCCTTGGGGGTCTTTTTCTCGTTTCGTTCCCGCTTCTTTCTCTGTTTGGTCAGTTCTACCACCTTTTCCTTCTGCACCGCCACTTGTCTGGTTTCTTTGCGGAAGCCGTAAACAATGGGACTGGCCACAAACACGGAGGAGTAAGTGCCCACCAGCACCCCGAGGGTCATGGCCAAGGCGAAGTCCTCCAGGACCACGCCGCCGAAGAAGTACAAAGCCACCACCACCAGGAAGACAGTGCCGTTGGTGACAATGGTCCGGGAGAGCACTTCGTTGATACTTAGGTTGATAATCTCCCCCAGCTTGCCCCGGCGCAGAGCCAGGTTTTCCCGGATGCGGTCGAAGACCACCACCGTATCGGCGAGGGAGGACCCTGCGAGAGTCAGAAGTGCGGTGACCACCAGGAGAGTGATTTCTTTATCCAGGAGCCAAAAGATGCCCAGGACCGCCAAGACGTCATGGAAGGTGGCCGCGGCCGCGCCAATGCCGAAGATCAGCTCAAAGCGCCAAGTCAGATAGACGATGATGCCCAGCATTGAGATGGCAATGGCGATGATGGCCTTGTTGCGGAGATCATGGCTGATGGAGGCCCCGATCTCCGCGGTGCTGGCCACGGTGAAGTGATTTGCGGGGAGGCTTTTGTTAAGGATGGTGGCCAGACTATCTGCCATCTGCCCCACGGATTCCTCTGACTTTTTGACCTTTACCATCAGGCCCCGGCCGCCTTCCAGGGACTGAATTTCGGCGTGGCCCCAACCTTCCTGGTTCAAGGGCTGGCGCACTTGATCCACGGTGAAGTTCTCTTTGGCGCTAAGATGCACCATGGCGCCTCCACTGAATTCTACGCCCAGGTTACCGTGGCCCCGGCTCAACTGGACAAAAGCCACTAGGCCCAAGATGCTGAGAATTCCGGAGAAGATGAAGGCGTAATGCCGGACGCTGATAAAGTCTATCTTGGGTGTTTCAAAGAGCTCGAAGAAACTGAGCTTTTTCAGCCAGCGCTTCAGGATTAGCCAATCATAGACCACCCGGGTGCCAAAAAGGGCGGTGAAGAGGTTGAGGGTCACGCCAAGGGACAAGGTCACCGCAAAGCCCTTGATGGGCCCGGTGCCGAACAGGAAGAGAGCGCAGGCGGTGATCAGGGTGGTGACGTGGGAGTCGATGATAGTCAAGAAGGCTTTGCCATAGCCGCCGTCGATGCCGGCCTTGAGAGGCTTGCCGCTGTGAAATTCTTCCCGCATACGCTCGTAGACGAGGACGTTGGAGTCCACCGCCATGCCGATGGAGAGGATGATGCCAGCGATGCCAGGCAGCGTCAGGGTGGCGTTAAACAGGGACAATGCCCCAAGGAGCATGATGGTATTCAAGACCAAGGCATAGACGGCCACCAGCCCAGAGAAGCGGTAGTAGAAGATCATGAAGAACACCACCAGGAGGGTGCCCACGAGGCCGGAGATGACTCCTTTATGGATGGAGTCGGCGCCCAACGTGGGTCCCACGGTGACGTTCTGGACGATCTTGACGGTCGCCGGCAGGGCCCCGGCCCGTAAGACGATGGCCAAGTCGGCGGCCTCCTGGGGGGTGAAGGAGCCGGTAATCTGCCCCTGGGCGCCGATGCGAGACTCTATTACCGGGGCCGATTGCACCACGCCGTCCAGGATGATGGCCAGGCGCCGCCCGATGTTGCCCCCGGTGATCTGGGAAAATTCCCTGGCCCCGCGGCTGTTGAATTCAAAATGCACGACATACTGGCCATATTCCTCGGGCCTGGACTTGGCGTCCTTTATGTCGGCGCCGGTGATCAGCACCCTCTTTTGCAGCAGCAGGGGAACCTTTTCTACGCGGCCGGTATCCCGATTAACCTTTTTTTGGATATAGATTTCGTCGTCCGCCGGAATCTTGTCGGCCAGTGCCTGGTTGAGCTCCTCCCGGGAATAGCCGGGTTTTAGCTTACCGGTCTTGAGAGCCTGTTCGATCAGCTCCGGCAGGTTGATAGCGGCCTTATCGTCCACCAGCTTAAATTCCAACTGAGCCGTCTGGCCGATGAGGTCCAGGGCCCGCTGGGGGTCCTGGATGCCCGGAAGTTGGACCACGATGTCCTCGGCGCCCTGGCGCACCAGGACCGGCTCAGCCACCCCGAACTGGTCGATACGGTTACGCAGCACCTCCAGGGTCTGGTCAAGGATGCGCTCCTGGAGCTGCTTCACTTCCTCGGGCTTGAGCTTGAGGTCCAAGACCAGGCCGCGGTCCTGGCGCTGGGGTCCGGCGACTTCCAGGAATGGAAACTCCTCTTTCATAAAGCGCTGGAAGGCAGCCTGTTCGTCCTTGTTGATCAGGGTGACGGGAAGGGTTTGTTTGACTACGTCGCCCAACTTTAGATTAAGGCCTCGCTTTTCGGCCAGTTCTTTCAATTCGGAGGCGGTGCGGCTCAAATAATTGCCAACCGCCTGGTCCATGTCCACCTGGAGAATAAGATGCATGCCACCCTTCAAGTCCAGACCCAGGTTAAGGCCCCGGCTGACATGTTTCTCCCACCAGGCAGGCAGCCCCCCGGTTATGGACGGCAGCACGAAAATAACGGCCAGGATGGTGAGGAGTAATAAAAACAGGAGTTTCAGGCGGATCGCTCGCAACATAAACCTATCGCCTCCTTTAAGGCCCTGGGGGAAGCGGCCGTAAAAATGTTACAAAAAATTCCTGACATGCTGACGTTGGACGTCAAGATGCCCGGTGAAGTCGAAGTTTCAGAAACTTATTTAACCAAGCTGTGGAATCGGACCGAAGTCGCTGACTCTCGGTTGCTTGGTTAAAAGAACTTTAAGGATAAAGTCAAAAGGGGGGTTATAGCAGGAGAGTTACAAGGGTAGGCCGCCGGAACTGCACAAATGGCTGAAAAGGCTTATTTTGTCGGGATGAAGCACCTCAGCTGTCATTGACTGGCGGAGGGGGTGCCTGGAAATCCGCAACGAGCACGTGATCAGTAGTGCAACTGTTAAAAAGTGCCGGCCAAATTCACTCTTGCTGGGTTGGATATCGCCTCTGTGGCTGACAGCAACCGAAGCCAAGACGTTATCGGGGGCGACAGATTTATAATTCCCGCTAAATCCATCACCCGCTGCATAGAGCAGCAGGATTAGCACCCAGAGAAATAAGATAAGCCTTTTCATTTTTGGCTCTGCGGGTATCGATGCATTAAAACGGCAAAGTCCAGCCTGCCCTTGGACTAATCCGATTAATTTGGAATCGAAGCTCCAAACAAAAGAATAAAGATTCCATAAAAATATAACAGGATTCCAGGATCAGGCAAGGAGAATTTGATCGGGGATTCTGCCATAGTCCAGCCTTCAGGGCATCCTCAACAACTCCCCCTGACATTTCGGACAAATCATGTTTTCACTTCCATTATGGTTCGGGCGGACGTGTCTCCACTCCCTTGGTTAGAGATGGAGCAGCGGCCACCTTGCGGTGCCCGGCCACTATATTCAGTGTCTCTACGAGACCGGAAAAGCCCATGGCGAAATAGAGATAGCCTTTGGGAATATGCAGTTCCAGGCCCTCAGCGATGAGGGTGACTCCGACCATCAACAAAAAGCTCAAAGCCAGCATCTTAATGGAAGGGTGCCGGTGGATAAAATTGCTGATAATCCCGGCTCCCAGGAGCATAACGATAACCGCAATGATGATGGCAGCTACCATGATCCCGATTTTTTGCGCCATGCCGATGGCGGTAATCACCGAATCGAGGGAAAAAACCAGGTCGAGCAGGAGAATTTGAATAATGACTGACCCAAAGGTCGCGGTAGTACGGCCAAATTCCCTGGATTCATCCAGGAAATTCATGGTGTGGTGAATTTCCAGAGTCCCCTTGGCCAACAGGAAGAGGCCGCCGCCGATGAGGATCACGTCCCTGGGGGAGATGCTATTCTGCCATACAGTGAACAGCGGCTGAGTCAGGCTGATAAGCCAGGAGAGGCTAAGGAGCAGCATGATCCTGGTAATTAGGGCCAGGCTGAGACCGAGGGTCCGGGCCGGCTGCTGGCGGTGAGCCGGAAGTTTGCCCGACAAAATGGAAATTACCACGATGTTGTCTATCCCCAGGATAATTTCCAGAGTCGTCAGGGTAATCAGGGCGGTCCAATTATGCAGATCGAAAAGCCAGTCCATGCTTTTATCTCCCGGAGGGCCTTTCCTGGCCAGGCAATAACAGGCAGATTTCGCTACCGCCATTAAAGGCGGGGCCAAAAAAAAGACTTTTGCACCGGTCAGGTGCAAAAGTCTCGCTAAGCCGTATTGGGCTGGTAAAGCCAGGCCATCAGGCCAGGATGTTGACTTTACCCTGGGTAGCTACTCCCCTTTGCTGAAAATATATTTAACTGAACGGAAATCAAAAGCAAGCAGTTTTTCCTGTCTACAGCTGCACCATGGCTGAAACCGGGGAAAGGTGCCGGCATATGACCGGAGGCCGTTTACCCTCATCAAACAAATTTTTCGCGTTCTTCGAACCTTCCCGTGGTTTGGGGATTATTGTTCCCAGAAGATCTTGCCGCAATCCTTCAAATCATAACCGCCCAGAGCGGTCACTGCTTTCTGGTATTCCTGAGAATGGATCACTTCCAATAAGTTCTGGAAGCGGGGATCGTTAAACGTGCTCTCCGGAACCACCAGGTCATAGCGTTCAGAAGTTAAAGGGATGAAATCCAATCCGAGAGCTTTAGCCGCAGAAAAGATTCCAAAACCCACATCTGCGGTCCCGGAATGCACGTTCAGCGCCGCCGCCATGTGGGTGGCTGCTTCGCGTTCATAACCCGGCACCAGAGAAGGCTCTATTTCGTTTTTCTTGAGCAGGTAATCAAACAGGAGTCGAGCACTTGCCTCTGGTTGCCGGTTGATGAAGCGTATGTCAGGGCGGGTCAAGTCCCGGATGGTCTGGATATTCTTGGGATTGCCCTCCGCCACCATGAGGCCCTGCTCCCGCCAAGCCAGATTGATGAGCTTAAGAGAGAGATTGCGGAGGTAACACTTGATACTTCGCACATTGAAGGTGTTCGTTTCAGGGTCGAAGAGATGACTGCCACCGAAATGGGCCTTCTTCTGACGCAAAGCTACCAAACCACCCTGGCTGCCGATATTTCCAGAAGAGAGCCGGAGCCGAGGATCCCTCAGTTTCAAAAAGCTGGCCAAAAGGTCAATGGTTTTATCGTGGCTTCCGAGAAATACCAAGGTGCCGTCCAGATCCGCCGGGGAAACCAGCAGCTCGGCAGCCACCGGTTGGTCCTCCTCCAGGCCCCCGCTACTGGCCGGCACTGCAACAAGGGCATCTGCCTGCACTAAAGAGGTTATGGTCTCGGCCCCCCGGGGGAGTGGGTTGGCGATGACCTTATCCCCCACCCGCCCCAAGGTTACCCGAATGAATTCCGTCAGGTCCGGCCTGGTTGGCAAGTTCTGGGCCAGGTGGACCTGAATGGTCGGCCGGGACTCAAGGCGCTTCCCCGCCAAGCCAGCGATGAGGGGCGCGGCGAACTGTTCGAAGGACGACACCGCGGCAATAGGATAACCCGGGATGCCGATAACCGGTTTGCCGTTCACCCGGCCTAATACGGTATGCTTGCCGGGCATCATCAAAACGCCGTGCACCAGAACCTCTCCCAACTTGGACATGGCCTGGAAAGTGTAATCCCCGGTACCTGCGGGGGAACCGGCATTAATGATCACCATGTCTGCCGTGGCCA
>JBAZKX010000062.1:0-9081 GCA_041650575.1 Desulfobaccales bacterium | reverse complement strand
AATCGCGAGGAACTGGACCGCCTGGCCCTGTCCTGGCTGGCCCAGTTGCTGGCCCGGGTCAAACGGGCTTACCAGGATTACGAATTCCACCAGGCCTTCCACCGCCTGCACCAGTTCTGCGCGGTGGAGCTCAGCGCCATCTACCTGGATATCCTGAAAGACCGCCTTTACGTCTCGAAGGCCGATTCCCGGGAACGCCGCAGCGCCCAGAGCACTTTATATGATCTGCTCCTGGGCCTGACCCTGGCCATGTCCCCCATCCTCTCCTTTACCGCGGATGAGATCTGGGAGTATATCCCCGGCCGGGGCCGCCCAGACAGCGTCCACCTGGGGGCCTTTCCCGAGGCGCCTGCTGGCTTTCCCGACGAAACCTTGCAGGCCAAATACGACTTCCTGCTCAAGGTGCGGGGGGAGATCAACCGGGGGCTGGAAGAGGCCAGGAAAGAAAAGCGCGTGACCACTGCCCAGGAAGCCGCGGTGATTTTGGGCGCGCCGGGCGGCGAACTTTATGATAAGCTGAAGGCCCAGGCGGCCGAGCTCCAGGCCCTGGCCCAGGTGGCCGCCTTAACGGTCGATCCCGTCGCCGCCCTTGCCGGGAAAGGCCTGGCTTCGGTGGAAATTCCCGGTTTAGTGGTACTCGTGAAGAAAGCCTCGGGAGAAAAATGCGTCCGTTGCTGGTTCCATTATCCCGGGGTGGGGGAAGATCCCCGGCATCCTCAGATCTGCACTCGCTGCCGCCAGGTCCTGGAGGGATAAAGCGTGTCCCGTAAAGCAGCCATCCTCATCCCGGTGCTGGTGCTGGGCCTGTTGCTGGACCAGGCGAGCAAGCTCCTGGTCCTGGCGCAGATGCCTCTGAATAGCCAGGTGCCCGTCATCCGCGGCCTCCTTAACCTGGCCCACGTCCACAATAAAGGCGCGGCTTTTGGCCTGCTGGCCGGTTGGGGGTCCGAATTCCCCTGGCTCTTCTTTATCACCACCACTATCCTGGTGCTGGGCGTCCTCGGCTATCTCATCTGGCGGCTGCCGGATGACCAGGGTCTGGCCGCCCTGGGTTACAGCCTCATCCTCACCGGGGCCCTGGGCAACCTCATCGACCGCATCCGCTTAAAAGAAGTGGTGGATTTTATTGACGTCTATTGGGGGCGCTACCATTGGCCGGCGTTCAACGTCGCCGACAGTCTGGTCTGCGTCGGGGCCGGAGTCCTGGTCTGGGTAATCATCAGAGACGAGAAAACTGCCGATGCATCCAATCCTGTTTAAAATCGGGCCGATCACCATCTATACCTACGGCTTCTTCCTGGCCCTGGCCTTTCTCTGCGCCATCGTGGTGGCGGGCCGGGAAGCCAAGCGCCTGGGATTGCCCGAAGCCCAGTTCTACGACCTCTGCTTCTATCTCATTCTGGCGGCCCTGGTGGGCTCCAGGCTGCTCTTCATCATCCTGGAGCCCGGGCGTTTTTTAAGCAACCCCCTCAAAATCTTCGCGCTCTGGGAAGGCGGCCTGGATTTCCAGGGCGGCTTATTCCTGGCCCTGATCGTGGCCTTTTTTTACATTCGCCATCATGGTTGGCCCTGGCCCCCGACCCTGGACGCTCTGGCCTTGGGCGCGCCCCTGGGCCAGTTTTTCGGGCGCATCGGCTGCTTCATGGCCGGATGTTGCTACGGCATCCCCTCCCAGGCGCCCTGGGCCGTGACCTTCACCAACCCCGAGTCCCTCTGTCCGCTGCGGGTGCCTCTGCACCCCTCCCAACTTTACGAGTCGCTTCTGGCTCTGGGGGTTTTCGGGTTCCTCTTTTGGTTCAGAAAGCGCAAAAGTTACCAGGGGCAGATGATGCTCTTATATCTCTGTTTGGCGGGACTGGTGCGCTTCGGGGTGGAGTTTTTCCGGAGCCCCCTGGATTACCGGGGCCCGACCTTTTTCGGCTGGATGCCCCTGACCCAGCTCTTGGCCCTGGGCCTCTTCCTGGTCTGCGCCGGCCTGCTGCTCTACCGGGCCTTTAAATCGCAACCTCAGACTAAGGAGTGACCGTTGCACGCCCGCCGCTGGCTGACCGCCCTGATCCTCCTGCCCATCCTGTTTCTGGCCCTCTTTAAGGGCGGTCACTTCTTCTTTGTCCTACTGCTCCTGGTGATCAACGGGCTGGCCGAATGGGAGTTTTTGGGGATGTTCCAGCCTGACGCCGACACCCCCCGCCGGGCCAAGGCCATCATCCTGGGATCGGTGCTGCTCCTAAGCTTTTGCACCGCCCAGCGGGCCACCAACCTGTGCAACCCCTCCGGCCCCCTCTTCGTCCTGGTGGGGATTCTCTTCGTGCTCTTCCTCTTCTACCTCATCGCTTACGGCCATATTATCGACCTGAGCCGCGACCTGATGGTCAATGTCCTGGCCCTCCTCTACATCCCCCTGCTCCTGGGCCACTTTGTCTGGCTGCGCTATTTAAGCAACGGCCAGTGGTGGGTCTTCTGGCTCCTGGTGGTAATCATGGCCTCGGATACCGGGGCCTATTACTGCGGCCGCGCCTTCGGCAAGACTAAACTCTATCCTGAAGTGAGCCCGGGGAAGACCTGGGCCGGGACTGTGGGAGGCACCATTGCCGCGGTGCTCGTCGGGGCCGCCCTGGGCCGCTGGGCCCTGCCCGGCCTTAGCCTCCCGGTCCTGGCCGGGCTAGCGCTGGTCCTGGCCCTGGTAGGGCAGTTGGGGGATCTCTTCGAATCCATGCTCAAGCGCCAGGCCCAGGTCAAAGACGCCTCGGAAATCCTCCCGGGCCACGGCGGCATGTTGGACCGCCTGGACAGCCTCCTCTTCGCCGCGCCCGCGCTGGTTTACGCCCGCGTCTTTATCCTCGGCGGCTAATCGCCCTTCCCCCACCCCTTCCGGGAAAATTTAAGGAACGCGGGCCCGCCCCGCAGCTAAGACCGATCCACCCTCAACTGGTGGCACAGGCGTCTCGCCTGTGCAGACGCAGGCTAAACGTTGGGCCCAAACACTTCCGGGAGAAGGGGTATCTCGGCGGGATGGGCTCAGGCGGCTTTGAGTACCCCCAAAAGCTCGGTCAGGGAAGACACTGCGGCCAGAAAATCCTGGGGAGAATTGGCCGCCAGGGTCTTAAAGACCAGGCGCTGGGGATCGACGCCGGCATCGGCCAACAGCTCCCGGGCACGATCAACGCGCCATTGGGCGTGCAGGTTGCCCTGCTGGGATTTGCAGTTGTCCGGGTGGCAGGCCAGAACCAGCACCGCGTCGGCGCCATGGGTGAAGGCCTTGAGAAGATAATCGATGTCGATCTTGCCGGCGCAGGGCATCCTTAGAGGGGTGAAACCCAAGGGCAGAGAAGTGTCAGGCATTTTCAAGGCCGCTTGATAGGCCTCCCAGGCGGAATTTTTGCACATGAAGGCGATGATCTTGGGGGTGAGGCGGGGGTCGAGGGTCTCGAAGGCCGCCACCACCTGGTCGTCGGTGAAGTTGCGGATCTGGATGGCGTCATTGGGGCACTGGGAGGCGCAGACGCCGCAGCCCTGGCAGGCCAACTCGTTGATGATGGCCCGGTTGTCCCAACTGACGGCCCCATGAGGACAGAGACGGTGGCAGGTGAGGCAGAGCACGCAGCGGCCCCGGTCCACCACGGCCCGGCCCTTGGGGGCCCGGGCCAGGCCCTGGCCCAGAAGCTGATGCACTTCGGAGACCGCGGCGTCGGCTTCGAAGAAGGCCTGGTCCAGGTCCATAGCGCCGCGGCCGGGACCGGCGACATAAACCCCCCGGCGATTGGTGATCACCGGCAGGTTACGGACGTTGTCGCCCTGGAGGAACCCGCCGGGGCCCGGGAAGAGGCCCAAGATTTCGGACACCGCGTCGTTGTCGGGGGCGGGCTGATGGGCCTCGTCCAGGACCACGAAATCGCAGGTCATGGTTTCCTCGCCGTGCATGACCGGGTCGAAAAAGGTGAGGCGAGGGAGGTCGTCTTTAATGGACAGGCTGGGAAATTGCGGCAGCTTGAAGACGATGAGCCCGGAAGCCAGGGACTCCTCCAGGATGGCTTCCATGTCCGGGGCCCCCACTTTGGCGTCCCGGACAAACATGAACACCTGAAGGTCGTACCAGGTCAGCAATTGGGCCGCGGTGCCCAGGGCTCGGCGCAGGGCCAGGGGATTGCTGTCCCCGCCTTGCAGTGCCACCCGGACGCGGGCATCGACCGGGGCAAACAACCGGTCGGCTTCCTCCGGGGAGGCCAGAATGGCTTCCAGGCGGGTATGAGAAATCACCCGGGGGTGCGACGCCGGGCCGCCCAACGGGACGCTGGTCTCCAGCCGCATTTCCGGGGCCAGGATCATGGCGCCGACCGCCTCTTCCCGCAGACCTTCGGGGGTCTGGAGCCGGACGCGGAAATTGCCGGCGCTGCCTTCCACCTGGACCAGATGCGCTTCGGTCAGCGGCTGAATGGCCGGATGCTCCATCTGGCGGACCAAATCCTCTAAATCCTCGGTGGGGACCTGAGTGGACTTGCCGCAGGGGATTAAGGGCTTCAGGAACGGATGGGGCATGGCGTGGATCACCTGGTAACCCAGGCGGGCCAGGTCAGCCGCGGCTTTCATCGCCGCGAAAGAGTCCCCCCAGACCAGCACCCGGGTGCTCACCGACAACTCCTGGCTGGTAATGGGATTGGCCCGGGTGATGATGGACCCGGCCAGCCGGATGAGGTGGTGAGCCTTCAGGTTGCAGGACCGGGGGTCCTGATAGCCCATGGCCTCCTGGAGGTCCAGGACCGTGAGGACCTCGGGGTTGACGCCAAGCCGATCCAGAAGCACCCGGATGATGCTTTGGGACCGGCGATAAGGGTCCAGGGCAACCATCAGGATCGGATGTTCCAGGCCGTGGTGCAAAAAGGCCCGCAGGCGGGCTTCCAGTTCGGTCGCCGGCAGTTGGGGATTCAGGGACAGAATCCGGCTGTTGGGCAGCCCCGCGGCCCACAGACCCAACTGGTAGTAGTCGAGCCCGCCGGCAGTGAGTTCCGGACCGTGGGCGAGGATGATTTCCAAAGGCTGTGCGATGGTCATGGTCTTTTCACGTATTGGCTTACCTGGCGCGCCGCGGCCGTGGCCTGGGCGATGCACCCGGCGATGTCCCGGGGGCCTTCGGCGGTGCCGGCCAGGAAGAGGCCCGGTTGAGAGGTTTGGGAGCGATGCCGCGGGTCGGCTGACTGAAAGAATCCTTCCGGGGTCAACTTCGCCTGGAGCAGGTCAGCCAGGGCGGGGTTATCGCCGCCGGGGGTGATGCCCACGGCTAACACCACCAGGTCGAAGGCCGCGTCCACGGGCCGGCCGCTGTCTTCCTCGATATAGCGCAGGCTCAGGCCGCCATCGGGGTTGACCTTGAGATCGCCCGGCAAGGCCCGGCACAGTTTGATTTCCCGCGCCGCCGCGGTCTTGAATTGCGCCGCGTCGCGGCCGATATTCTGCAGGTCCATATAAAAGGTGGCAACCTCAGCATCGGGCAGCCGGTGCTTTAGGAGCCGGGCCAGCCTCAGGGTATAGGCGCAGCAGACCTGGGAGCAATAGGGATGCTGCTGGTCCCGGCTGCCCACACATTGAATAAAGGCGATGCGCCGGGGCTTGCCATCAGCGCCTTTCAGGCCCCGGTTCCGCAGCCTCTCTTCCAACTCGATGCCGGTGATGAGGTGAGGCAGGCGGCCGTAGCCGTAATGGGGCCGGGCCTGGGGATCGGAGGGCCGGTACCCCGTAGCCACGATGACCGCGTCGGCAGTCAGCTCGAGGGTCTGCTCGGCGCGGCTCAGGTCGATGGCCCGGGCCGTGGGAGGGCAGATTTGGGCGCAGACCTGGCAGGAGCCGTCCTTGAAATAGAGACAGGCAGCCAGGTTTACTGCATACCGGGGGTGATTCTGGGTAATGGTGGTGGTGACGATGGCGCCTTGGTCGGCCGCGGGGCATTCCTCGAGACAGAGGCCGCAGTTCACGCAGCGCTCCGGGCTGATGACCTGGGGCTGCTGTTTAAGGCGCAGGCGGAAGAGGCCGTCCTCCCGGCAGACCTCGGTCAATTCGGCGGCGGAAAGCAGGGTGATCCGGGGCTCCTGAAAGAGGGCCTTGAGACGCTCATCCACCAGGCAGGCGCCGCACTTTTGGCAGACGTCGGTGGCCTTGCAGCAAAACAGGGCCGCCCGCCCGCCGAAAAACGGGGTCTTTTCCACCAGGGCGACGTCATGGCCCAGGCGGGCCAGCTCCAGGGCGGTGCTGATCCCGGCGATGCCGCCGCCCAGGATTACCGCAGAATAATGCTTTTGGGTATCCATAGTTATTGGTCAATTCCCGGATTCCCGGGTTTGTCATCAGGGCGAAAAGGCGAAAAGGGGAAAAGGCGAAAAGGGATTATCCTAATTGGTAAAGTCGCCATTGGTTTTTGTCCTCTTTGACTTTTCATCCTGTCTTTATAGTTCCGCAATTTCCAGGATCTTGGTCAATAAATCAGTCCGCCCCTTGGCCTTGAGGTAAACGCCGTCGGCCAATTTTTCCTGCTTAAGCTGCTTGACCAGGCGGCCGGCGGCCGCCGCGCCCTTGATCAAGATATCCTCCGGGTCTTTGCCGGCCAGGTCGCTGACCAGCTCAGGGGGCACGGAATAGACCTTGCGCCAGGTCCCCGCCGCGGCCAGGGCCATTTCCTCGGCCCCCAGGACCTTGACGCTGACCAGCAGCTTGACGGAGTGGGCCGCAATTTTTTCCCGGAAGCGGGAGAGCTTTTCCAGGTCGAAGACCGGCGGGGTGACGAAGAACTGCGCGCCCGCGACCAGTTTCTTTTCGAACTTGAGGAGTTGGGGAGCCAGGGGTTCGGCCTCGGGGATGACCGCCGCGCCCAGGAAGAAAGCGGGGTTCCCCTGCAAGGGCAGGCCAACGCTGTCATGGCCGTCCATCAGACCCTGGGCGATCTGCAGCAGTTGCACCGAATCGGCGTCGTACACCGGCTTGGCCTGGGGATGGTCGCCGAGGGTGACGTAATCGCCGCTGATGAGCAGGAGATTTTCGAGCCCCAGGCTGGCTGCGCCCAAGAGGTCGCTTTCCAGGGCCAGGCGGTTGCGGTCCCGGCAGGTGAGGTGCAGGATCACCTCAGCCCCCGCGTCCTTCACCAGCCGGGAGGCGGCCACGGCGGCCAGGCGCATCCGGGCGTGCTCGTTGTCGGGCACGCCGAAGGCCGTCACCCGGCCGGAGAGCGCCTTGACCGGGGCCAGCATATCGTCCACGCCGATGCCTTTGGGGGGCTTAAGCTCAGCCACCACCGCGAAGGCGCCCGCGTCCAGGGTTTCCCGGAACTTACTCATTGATGCCGTATCTCCTCTTATAGGCGGGGTGGATCACCGTCCCGGGGCTGGTGCAGCGGTCATGGGGATGCATGGGCAGGATCTCGCGGATGTTGTCCAGACGCCCCTCCAGTTCGAGGCGGTGGTAAATCTTGCTCCAGGCGCACTCACGCTCGGGGTCAACTTCGCAATGGCCGTCTATGGTGCCGCCGCAGGGGCCGTTTAAGAGGCCCTTGGGACACATGGTCACCGGGCAGACGCCCCCGGTGATCCCCAGGTAGCAGTTATGGCAGGCCCGGCAGCGCTCGGTGTAGTAGCCCACCTCGTTGTTGACCCCGATAAAGGTGGTGTTCACCCCGGGGAAGATGGGCTGCAGCGAGCACAGTTGTTTGAGGAACTGCACCCCGGCGCCGCAGGCCATGGAAATGATGGCCTCGTAGTCGGCGGTGAAATCGCACAAAGGCCGCAGGAATTCCAGGTCGCACTGGCGCTCCACGGTGATTTCACCGATTTCCAAGCGTTTGTCTTCCAGCCCCAGGGCCAGCTTGAGCTGGGAGGCCAGCAGCCCCACCTCTTTCTCACCCCCCGCCAGGCAGACGGCGACGCAGGTGCCGCAGCCCACGATGAGGATCTTCTTGTAGGGGGCCACCATGGCCTTGATTTCGGCAAAAGGTTTACGTTCGGCGATAATCATGATTGCACCATATTCTCCAGTTGTTCCAGGGCGTCGGGATGAAGATGCTTACCCCGGCGCAGAGGGCTGGGCCCCAGGGTCTCTACCCGCTGGGTCATTTCCTTAACCGCGGCCACCCACTTGGGGGCATCGGACGCGGCAATTTCAAACATCTCCAGGCGGTCCCGGCCGAGGCCGATCTCCTCCAGCAGTTGCTTGGCGTACTCTATCCGCTCTCGGGCTCTTAGATTTCCTTCCAGGAAATGGCAGCTCCCGGCCTCTCACCCACCCACGAAGATAGCGTCGGCTCCGGCCTCGAAGGCTTTCAGGATGTGGATGATGTCGATGCGGCCGGTGCACAGGTACTTGATGATGCGCACCGTGGCCGGATACTGCATCCGGGCCGAGCCCGCCATATCCGCGGCGGTGTACGTGCAGTAGGTGCACACCAGGGCGAGGATTTTGGGGGTGAAGTTCATTGCAGACTCCTTTGTCGCTTCCACCATCTTTCGCTATATTAGCTGTCAGCTTTCAGCGGTTAGCTTTCAGCTTTTTAATAAAAGACGTTAGCATTTGTTTCACTTCGGTGGTTTTATTGCTCAATTCCTCATAGGCCGCCTTTTGAAAAAACCCTAAATCGTGAGCCAGCAGGAGATGGTAATCTAATTCGCTGGCCGAACCCATGGAAATTTGCAGAAAGCGGGCGAAATCAGCATCCGTATCCCTGCCGCATCCCTCAGCGATGTTAGCTGGGATGGAAACGCAGGCGCGCCTGATTTGACTGGTCAATCCAAATAATTCGGCCTTAGGAAATGCTTCCGTAGCTTTATAAACCTCCAAGGCCAGATGATGAGCCTTCAACCAGACTTTCTGCTTCCTGAAATCCTTCACTTATCAAGCCCCGCCAAATTTTTGCTTTTAGCTGAAGGCTGACCGCTGAAAGCTGACAGCTAACTAGCCGCTTGATCCTCCGGCACTTCCTCCGCCTCCATGGCGCTGATCTTGGCGACGAACTGCTTGTCCCGGTGGTGCATCACTTCGATGGCCTTGCGGGGACAGGCGCTGGCGCAGTTGCCGCAGCCCTGGCAGGCCGCGGGGTCGATGGTGATG